>NZ_JAHHPO010000792.1 GCF_024606365.1 Endozoicomonas sp. ONNA2 | reverse complement strand
TAGCTAAATATCCTATTATCGGGATGATCGTTCGACCGATTCTGTCGCCCTGGTTGTCGCGAAGGGCAGTCTATTCCCGGACAGCCTCTCGGAGTGCTTTAACTTATGAAACTTTGCCTCTGAGAATAGAGAAGACCGCGAGAGCTTTTGCCTCGCGGTTTTTTTTGATCGAGAGGTTGTGTGATTTATCTGTGGTGTTTCTCTGTATTTATCAATTGATGCCGAAGAGGTGCGGGCGATGGCCGGTATTCTTATGAAATGTGTGGACTAATCAAAGGGTTGCTTGATTTCTCTGGGTGGGTTAGCTAGTGTAGAAACAGTCTGGTTATTTAAGGCGCTTTTTAACAATAAGCAGTGTCTATCAAGGTCTGCAGGATCTTTTAGACATTCCGGGAATGGCAGGGAAAGGAAAAACGACGATGACCCGGTCTGAATTGATTGAGCGGATTGCCCGGTTGCAACCGCAGCTCTCTATCAAGGATATTGAGTTAGCTGTAAAGGCTATCATTGAACAAATGTCCGATTCGCTGGCCAGTGGCGAGCGGGTCGAGATCAGGGGGTTTGGTAGCTTCTCCCTTCATTATCGTGCTCCCAGAGTTGGGCGTAACCCGAAAACCGGTGAAGCTGTGAGTCTTGATGGTAAATATGTTCCCCATTTCAAGCCGGGCAAAGAGCTGCGGGAAAGGGTGAATCGTGGCTTACAGGAAGAAATGGATAAATCGTGAAACAGGTTTATGGCTGACTACGAGTTGCCTCTTGTCAAGAGTGGGTTTACGGCAATAGTCGTATGGTTTAAGCGTCTTCTGGTTTTGGTGTTGTCTGTTGTTCTATTGGTGCTTTTCGTTAACTTTACTCTCTCCAATACCGAACAGATCAGCCTTGAAATAGGCGGAATAAAAATGCCGGGCGTAAGCACTTCCACGCTGGTTATGGTGCCCTTTGTGCTCGGCGGCTTTGCCGGTTTGCTGGTATCCCTGATGCTGGTTATCCGTTTGCGGCTGGCTAATGCCAGTCTGAGAAGAAAGCTTGCGCGGCGTGATGCCGAACTTCAAAAGTTGCGATCCAGTGCCCTGAAAGGGTTAACGAATGCCTGATATTGCGTTATTGGGTCTTATTCTGGCTGCTATCTTGATTGGTTATTTTCTGGGCTGGCGTGATCAGAAGAGAAGGCGGTCGAATAGCTCTGGCCAGCTGTCGAAGGACTATTTTGTTGGCTTGAATTATCTGATCAATGAACAGACGGATGAGGCTATTGATGTCTTTATCAAAGCCCTGGATATCAATAACGACACCGTAGACACCTATCTGGCGCTGGGAAATTTGTTCAGTAAACGTGGCGAGGTGGAAAAATCCATCCGTGTTCATCAGGATTTGCTGGCACGCCCAAGCCTGACTTCTATCCAGTCTTTTCAGGTTCAGCTTGCCCTGGCTCAAAACTATTCGTCTGCTGGCCTGCTGGATCGTGCTGAATCCATTCTGATTGATCTCAGTCGCCAGAATCATCAACTTCGAGACCAGGCGTTGCAGCAGTTGTTGCGTGTCTATGAGCAGGAGCGGGAGTGGGTTAAGGCTGCAGAGGTTGCAGAAAGGTTGAAACCCGTCCGGGGAGAACTATTTGCTGTCATTCTTGCACATTACTACTGCGAGCAGGTTGAAATAGCCCTCAGGCAAAATGATCGGGTAAATGCCCGTCGCCTGATACGTCAGGCGTTTTCCCGGGATAAAAACTGTGTCAGGGCCAGTCTTTTGCTGGGGCAAATGGAATTTGACGAAGGTGGCTATAAAGAAGCAATTAAAGTGTTGCAGAGAATATCGGTTCAGGATATCAGCTTTATGCCGATCTCGCTGCCATTATTGGAGAAATCCTTTGAGCATACGGGGAGTTTGCGTGGGTTTGGCGCTTATCTTGGCCGTTGCCTGAATGAGCGTCCTGGTACTGCCATTATTATTGCAATGACCCGTCTTTTGCTCAGAGAGTCCGGGGAGTCTCAGGCTGTTAACTTTTTAACAGCTCAGCTTGAGCGTCATCCCACATTGAGAGGCTTGAATGAACTGATTGGTCTTCGTCGGCAGTTCCAGGGTGGCTTGGCGGATAATGTGCTGGAATTGATTCACCATCTTACGGGTCGGATGCTTGAGTTTAAACCTGTTTTTTCCTGTGGCAGGTGCGGGTTTTCCGGTAAGGAAATGCATTGGCAATGTCCCCGCTGTCATCATTGGGGGACCGTGAAACCGATTCAGGGGTTTGAGGGTGAATGAAACGCGTTTATTTTACGGGTGATCTGAGTTGTGTTTGATCAGTTCTGAATTCGAACCATAGGCCAAAGTATGAATGGCTGTCGATGTGAGTTTGGTCCAGCCCTGTAATAGAGTCATTAATGGAAAAGTGGCACTCTCGGCCCCAAGATTCGGTTTGCCCAAACAGTTAATAAAATCTACGGGGTATCTCTTATTCTGAATGTTGTCGATTTTGACGGGAGGGAGAGGGTAGAGTACAGGATCAAGCGCATTGTTTTTTTGATAATCCGTCGCAAAATTGCATGTGTTGTTGTTGTTTGTGGTCCAATAAAGAATCTCATTAACCGCTCTTTGTAACCATAATTGATGGTCTGTGGTCGACATACCCAAGGCTTGGTTCTGGAGTTGGCGTTTTTCTCCCAATAAGCCCAGTAAAAACTGATCAGTCAACAGGGTAATAAAGCTGCTCAGGTTAGCTTGAGCCTGCGGGTCGTTCAGGTGGTAATTCTGGTTTTGCTGATGAAGTCGGGCATACAGTAAAATATTTCCCAGCAATATCTCTACGATATAGTTAGCGAGAGCGACCTTTTGGGTGGCAGCCGGGAAATAACCACTGATATTTCTTCCGCGGCTAGCGTAAGAAATATAATTTTTCAGATCACCAAAGCGTTCATAATCCACCAGATCAGCAAGGCCGCTATAGCGGATATCTGGTCGCTCTGTGGCGTCGGTATCCCAAGCCCCAAAGGTACCGCAGAGTGCATTTTCACTGTCGCTATTTGTGAATAGTTGGTTTAATGGTAACCAGCGCCTGGAGGTTCTCAGATCATGGAATGCTGGCAGTGTGCTGGTGTGCAATAGTCCCATCGCGCACCACCTGCCAAGATCGTGACTGGCCATCAGCATCCCGGTTATGGCTTTGTCACAGGGGCTCTGGATAGAATTTGTATCTGGCTTCCAGGCATAAGTGGCATAGTCGGTAGACGACGTTTCGTAACAATAACCGTATATATAAGCCTGTCCACCCTCAGTAGAGTATTGGATTTCCTCAAGTTGAGTCAAAATATCCTTGGAAACACATTGTAACGGGAGTTTAAAGAGGTGTTTGGCGCTGGGGATTTCGCTTTGCAGTTTAAGTTCTTTTGCCTTTCCTCCAGCCAGGTAGTGGTGTAAGAGGTACTCTTTGGTTAAAAGCGACCGATCTTCCAGCGGGCGCTGTAATTTGTAATAAAGGGTTTTTTCATTACTTTTTGTGATTAATGTGCGACCTTGGCAGATGGTATTTGCATGAGTAAATTCCGGTGGTGCTATTTCTTGAAAAACAGGCTCTTTTGACAGTTCTTGCTCTATAAACCGTATGATACAGTCTCCCTTGTGCTGTTCAGGCATTCTGTATAAAGGCGCGAGACGACAGAGCTTTCTCAGTTCAGGCAGTGCCTGGTTGTCTACTTCAAAGTTAAATGGGTGGCCAAGGTTGATCAGCGAATCAACGGTTTCCTGTTGCAATTGGATATCGACACCGGACACTGGGTTATTCACCATGTGCAGCAGCTCAAATTTAAATTCCTGATCCAGTTCAGGCGCTGAGATCCATTCATAAAAATTGTTCTTGTTGAAGTGTTGATTGATAACCAGGGCTATCATGGTTTTCTTGATGGCTTTAAATGATCGCTCTTTAATTGCCGGATCAGAAAAGTTATTGATGGCGAGCAGCAATGGCGCTAATTTTTCAGCTGAAATGACTGGTGATGTTTCCAGGTAATTCAGAAGATATGGCTGTAGATTATCAAAGAAACAAGATTGTAATTTACGAAACACAGCAAATGAATTGCTTGTACATTTGTCGATAAATGCTTTATAAAAACGCTCTGATCTCAACGCTTCAGGGATGTACGTAAATAAGTAGGGGTCAATGTATTTTTCGTTGATCATTTCGTTGATCAGGATGTCAAGATGCCGTTCAGTGATCAAGCTGCCAGGCATCCACTCCAGGTTGTCAACCCGTTGGTTAAATGCTGTTTCGCACAAGAGCGTGTCCCGTTTTTCTATCGGTATGAAACGCAAGGCTAATGAGAATTGGTGGTTGATGGCAGCCAGACATATTTCACGGGTTTTAAATTCATTGGGCACAAATTTAATGGACGTCCAGTTTTTCTTGCAAGCGTTGAGGTAACACTCATAGTCTCTGTCTTCAGGAGGAAACTCTACCAGAGGATACATTACTTTAAACATACGATTATGCGCTGTTAATCGGTTACATATCGTCCTGGTCAAAAAATGGTCTGGTATGCAGCTCAGATCAAAAATCGGTATCCCGGGTTTCCTGGTAATCATGGAAATAATTTCTTCAGTTATTTTTTCCTGTGGAACATGTTTAATCAGTTCGCTATTCAAATCACAAGCCGCATGACACAGGGCTTGTGATTTGCACTGGGTTGGCATGTATGCAAATGTAAATGAGTGGATTTCCAGGGCTTGCCGACACAATTCTTCTGTTAACTGTGCTTCCGGTATAAGCGCGAAGTCTTCAGGGTTAGTTCGAAGAGCTTGCTCCAGTAAACCTTCTGGAAGTTTGTCAACTGAACCCGGGCGATGGTGAATCAGGATATCTTTGAAGCTCATCAGTTTGAGTTGAAACAATTGTAGATAATGACTTTCATTGATATTTCCACCAACCAAACGATAGAGCAAGTCGGCATTTTGGCCTAAAATCCCGCCGCTGGCATCATGGGATGGCGGATGGGATTCATATCGATTACTCACCGGGTTGGCGTTTGTTTTTGACAGGATTGTTTCTATGCTCCGTGCAGCAGTGGCTTTGGGAAAAATGTTGGTAGCAACTTCCGGATTATTCAGATGCTTTTTGCACTGGACTGATTGCCCGGGTTGTATTTTGTCGGGCTGGCCACTGACAGGACGGCCTGACATCATCGCCGTTAGTTTGGTGGAAGATTGATTGGTAGGATCGGTAGTGAAAGGTTTGCGTAAAGTGAGCTGACGGATTTCTTGCATACCTGACCTTCTCTGGTATCGATGTGGAGTAGTATTTGGATAAATTTAACAATTACTTTATTCAGACAGCAGCTAAAGAAATTAGTTCACCTAAATTCGTGTTATAAATTAATAAATTTGACCAGCTATCAAGCGTTTTCAGGGTTAAAAACAGTGACAATTGCTTGCCGGGTTAAATGGAGATTGGCTGAGGTGATTATTAACTGGTGTTACGCACCTCTACATGTGATGTAACGCCTGATCATTTGAACAACATACTGCTGATGGTAGTAAACGACAGTGCGTAACTACAGTTAAAGAGCCAGTAGCGATAGGGTATCAATCAGTCAGAAATTTGCGCGAAACTATCCACTATCTAATGCCTGAAGTGATTTGATGATAACCTCAACTGAGATTATGGGGTGGAGTGTGTTGGTTAAATATTTCGATTTAAGTCTTATCAAACAGGAAAATTGAGAGACACTTATTGACAGTAACTAAAATACTTTTTTCAATTTGTGTTGGTTTGCGTATATTCGTATGTGGGTAGTAATTGGCTCCCCGAGCTGGACTCGAACCAGCGACCCAATGATTAACAGTCATTT
>NZ_JAHHPO010000071.1 GCF_024606365.1 Endozoicomonas sp. ONNA2 | reverse complement strand
GAGCGGCAAAGGACAAGCGAGATCGGGAGCACGTTTATGAAATATCCGGGTTAGGGTGGCGCAAAATATTTCCTGATTACCACTGATCGTACGTCGTGACATAGAGAAAGTTTATTTAAGAATATACGCACAACTTTTTGGAACTGAATAGTATTTTTAAACATCAGTTTTGCCGCCAAAACACATGACTATCGACGTTTATTATAGCAGCTGATTCATAACATACGATCAGTGGTAATCAGGTACTTTATTCAAACGTTCTTTCTGCAAGGTTCAGACATTAAACAAGAAGTGCATAACGTCACCATCCCGGACAATATACGCCTTACCTTCGACGCGCAGACGGCCCGCTTCTTTGGCACCCTGTTCACCATTGTATTTGATGAAATCATCATAGCTGATGACTTCCGCGCGAATAAAACCACGCTCAAAGTCAGTATGAATAACTCCGGCAGCCTGCGGCGCAGTTGCACCCACTTTCACCGTCCAGGCCCTGACTTCTTTCACACCTGCAGTAAAGTATGTTTGCAAACCAAGCAGTTCATAACCGGCGCGGATGACGCGATCCAGGCCGGGTTCTTCCAGGCCAAGGTCCGCAAGAAACTCTGCACGCTCGTCATCATCCAGTTCGGCAATTTCTGATTCCAGCTTGTTACAGATCGGCACCACCGCCGCACCTTCCTGAGCCGCAATTTCCCGTACGATATCCAGGTATTCGTTATTCTCAAAACCATCTTCATCCACATTGGCAATATACATGGTGGGTTTGATGGTTAGCAGGTGGAACAAACGAACACGTTTTCGCTCATCATCACTCATATCAAGGGAACGAACCGGGCTACCGGATTCCAGGTGCGGAATGATTTTTTCCAGCAATCCCTTTTGGGCTATGGAGTCCTTGTCACCACCCTTGGCAGAGCGGGCAACACGCTGCAGCTGTTTTTCACAGCTTTCAAGATCCGCCAGCACCAGCTCCATATTGATTATTTCAATATCAGCACGGGGATCAATCTTGTTGGCCACATGAATGACGTTGTCATTGACAAAGCAGCGAACCACATGGGCAATGGCATCCGTTTCACGGATATTCGCCAGAAACTTGTTGCCCAGGCCTTCCCCTTTGGAAGCACCCTCGACAAGGCCCGCGATATCCACGAACTCCATGGTGGTTGGTAACACTTGCCGGGGATTAACAATGGCCGCCAGCTTATCCAGACGGGGGTCTGGCATGGCAACAACACCGGCATTGGGCTCAATGGTACAGAACGGGAAGTTTTCTGCATCAATACCCGCCTTGGTCAAGGCATTAAATAGCGTTGATTTACCAACGTTTGGCAATCCAACGATGCCACATTTGAAACCCATAGCGCTTCTGCTCGCTCGTGAAAATATCTAATGGGGGCGAATTATAAAGACTGGTGGAAAAAATTTCAGGATTTTTATACTAAACAAACGCGCTGACGACCAATCCTGGCCATTACTAAATGGTATCGAATATTTCTGGCTACTTGGGCTGGTACCGTAAGGAGGGAGCATAGCTGCAGCTATGTAAAAGGAGCAGTTGCCGAGAGTGCCGACACCAGCGGCAGTTCCGACACCGATCACCGTTTCTTCCGGAACCGAACCCTGGTTATTGGCAAAGGTCAGCAGAACTTTCCGTTATACTGCTTCAGACACTCATATTCCTACTGCAATTGGAACTATTTGCTAATTCAGCCCAAGGCTGTTTTTAAACAGAATCGGGCTAAATAACAATTATGGGTGTTAACAAAAATAGAATTATCCGCACAAAAAAATGTCCAGGCACTCAACACCTAAAACAAATGATCAGAAAGCAGCTTGTGACCAAACTAATGGATGCAAGACTTTTTAACTGTGTATTTCCTGAATAACCAAGGCGACAATCCTGTGAATCAATTGATCAAAACCGTTATGTTTAACGTGGTACTTGCACTAGTGGCTTATCCACTCACAGCCATCGCAGCACAAGGCACCCAACCAATGGCAACACCTGTCGACTGGTATCTGACCGGGTATACCCTTGAACAGCACTCCAACGCCCCACCCGTCATTACTGCTCACTTTGACCACTGCGCCGACTCCCCCCTTGCCAGGGAAAAGAGAATGGCAAAGGGTATTCTTATTGGCAGAAATCGAGTGCTTGCCCCGGCGGATTACTTCATCGACCCATGCTCTGCTCCCATCGTTTTGCCAGAAAGCCCCCCACAACGGACCTATTATTGCCACGATCAACGAATCAAAAAAATCACCCACCTTTCCCTTATTATTCCGAGCCAGGCAAAAGAAAGTGATGAAACCCTGCAGCGAGTCACAGTGGCCACACCAAAAATCATCAAAGTGTTAAATGAATTACATTTTAACGGAACGTCAACGATAGACGCCCTTCTATGCCATAAGATCGAAAATGGCACTATCAACAGGACACCAACGGTTGCCGTTCTTTCTTTGAGTAAACGAGGCGTTGATGCAATACCAGCAGGAATAGAAACCGCTCAATTACCTGACAAAAAGCTATATTCAAACAGCGGTGACACCACAAATGAGCCCTCTGCGACATACAGCTCTTTACTCCTCAGAAACCATATGCATTTCCTGATAAGTGGAACAGCCAGTGAATCAGATGAAGTCAATGAGCTTATAGAAGCTGCCAGGCAGTTACAGCTGGTCGAAGAGAGTCAAGGCAACACCCGGTTTGATGCTCAACCAGCCGCACTGATTACGTCCACCGGTGGCAAGCATTACCTTAACGCGCTGGTTAATGACTGGGCAATCATCAAGGAATTCCCATCGCTATACGATCTCCCCGATTATGCCCAAAGGCACCCTTACATCAGCAAACTCTGGATCGGCACCAGCCCGATTACAGGAACCGTTGGTCATACCCTGGGCATGGGAAGCGTTCCCGGCCTGCATGGGGCAACAGCAGGCATTTTGGCCACGGTAGAAATAGCAAGCACCGCCATGCTTTTTTATGTCATTGCCAGCTACCTCTCATCGTCCCCCTATGTCTATACCGTTATGAAAGCCGGACTGGGCTTTATTCTGGCCTCTGGATTTTACCGCTGGGTAACCTCTGAATATTAATTAACCATATGCAGGACAACAAAAACGACTACATTAGATAATTTGTACTATCAATCTTATGGAACACCCTATGCCAGACAGAAGCATAACCGTGGGAATAGTCTGTGGGGGCCCCTCCCCGGAAGCCAGCGTTTCAAGACTTTCAGCAGGTCGCATCAGCCCGCCACTGGAGAAAAATTATCAGAAAGTAGTCACTCTTGAGCTCAATGAGATGCTGCCCGCCAACCTGACCTTCCACCAGGTTGATGTTGTGTTTCCAATTGCCCACGGCCCGATGGGTGAAGATGGCTGCCTGCAGGGGCTTCTTGAGATTATGGGCATCCCATATGTTGGCTCAACGGTCCTGGGCAGTGCCTGCGCCCTGGACAAGGTCACCACCAAGCGTATTTTACAGGCTGGGGGTGTCCCGATGGCAAAAGATTGTGTCGTTTCCCGCAGCGACCCGTTAAACCTGTCCGTCAGCCAATGCATTGAAGCACTGGGGGAGAAGGTTATTATCAAGCCCTTTGCCCAGGGGTCCGGTATCGGCATTCAATTTGCCCAAGGCAAGCAAGAACTGGCAGAACGGCTGACAAGCGGCTTCGAGAAAGATCAGCAACTGCTGGTGGAGACCTGTATTCATGGCAGGGAAGTCACGGTCGGCGTACTTGAGCTGGATGCTCCACAGGTGCTGCCAACCACAGAAATCATTACGCCTGATAATGCCTGGTATGACTATACCCACCGCTACACTCCGGGCTTGAGTGAACATATTATTCCTGCCCGCATTACCGATTATCAGCGACAAAGGGTTCAGCAGATCGCCCTGCAGGCCCACCAGCTGATTCGCTGCCGGGACATCAGCCGCTCCGATTTTATCGTCCCGCAGGATGGAGAACCAATCTTTGTAGAAATTAACAACCTTCCCGGAATGACACCCACCAGCCTGTTTCCTGATGGCGCAAGGCATGCGGGGACTGAGTTTGAAGAACTGATCTGCCGATTGGTCGATAACGCCATGCTTAGAAAGGACAAACCATTTAATAGCGATGATTATTGGCCAATCCCCGAGTTGGATATATCCAATTGACAGGAAAAAATCTCAGGCAGAGAAAGTATGCAGCTCCTGAATCGCTTTGGCCCGTTTGCCATTCAGGGCTTCAGGTGTAACCCGGATCGATTCATCAATCACTGCATCAATCTTTTGCCGCTCGGCAACCGATGGTTTGGTCAACACATAGTTCACCACATCCTTGCTGCTTCCGGGATGGCCGATACCAAGTCGCAGCCGGAAAAACTCACGACTGTTGCCAAGGGAAGCGATAATGTCTCTAAGACCGTTATGACCGCCATGGCCACCACCCTGCTTCAAACGGCCAACGCCAGCAGGCAGGTCCAGCTCATCGTGAACCACCAGGATGGATTCAGGAGGGATTTTGAAGAAAGTCGCCATGGCACTAACAGCCTGACCACTTCGATTCATAAAAGTGGCAGGATTGAGCAGGCGAACTTCCTGTCCGCCGATCAGTACTCGGGCAGTGATGCCAAAAAACTTCTTTTCTGGCTGCAAGATGGCGCCATGGATTCTTGCTAACTGCTCAACGTACCAGAAGCCGGCATTATGGCGGGTATCTTTATACTGTGCTCCCGGATTGCCCAGCCCCACAACCAGTCGAATCGATTCCGGGGATAAGAGTTCCGAAGATTTTGCCATAATGCCTCCTTGTGCTTACTCTTCGCCAGCCTCTTCAGCAGACGCTTCCGACTCTTCTTCAGAACCACCACGGGTAGCCTGAACACTGGCAATGTCCAGGTCCTGACCGTGAGAGATAACTTCAACGCCCGCAGGAATGGTCAGATCGCTCAGGTGAACGTGGCCACCCACTTCAACCTTGGCCATGTCAACTTCGATGAACTCTGGCAGATCACCCGGCAGACACTTGATTTCCAGATCAACACGGTTGTGTACGATCGCACCACCAGCCTTCACGCCAAGACACTCTTCTTCATTGATGAAGTGCAAGGGAACATTAGTCGTGATCTCATGGTCTGCATCAACACGCAAGAAATCCATGTGCATGGCAAACTCTTTAGCCGGATGACGCTGCAGGTCTTTCAGGATGGCTTGCTGCCTGGTGCCGTCAACAGTCAGGGTCAGAATCTGAGAGTAGAAAGCTTCAACTTCCAGGGCTTTACGGATGGCTTTACCTTCCAGAGTGATCTGTAGGGGCTCAGCATCACCACCATAGATGATACCCGGAACCAGGTCAGCACGACGGAGGCGGCGGCTCGCACCTTTCCCGATATCCTTACGCACTGTTGCGTTTAAAACGATTGCTTCAGACATATTATCTCCAATATACCTGCCTTTGCCTCGCGACCAGACAGAGACCGGCTGTTCAAACAGAACCCCACAAAGGGACTCAAAGGTGCAATATCATACCGGCCCGGCGTAAAAAAGCAAAACATGTTTCCTGCACCAGAGCCGGTTCAGTAGTTAACCAGATGAAATTATATTTTCTGACCAGGTTGGCAGTCACTCTCGGCAACTGCTCCTGTGTTGCGCCTTGCATAGTAACTACCCATTTAGCCAGAAATATACGATTCCATTTGGCCAACAACTGACTGAAAAACAAACTGACTGAAAAACAAATGGCACTGCAGCGCAATCAGACCGCTGTGGGCAGGGAACAACATGTTTTTTGCAGCGTTTATGGAACCTGATAGCCTTACATGCCGTCTATATGAAATGGATAACCCGGTTATCCAAAATTTCAGGAGAGCCATGAAAAATGCTGCCCATGACTGTCATCAATATCCAAAAGTCCATCTGCTAATTAAAAAGGAGCAAAAAGCCATGCCCTACAGTATCAGTACTTGCCCTTGCGGAAATAGTGAGAATTTTGATACCACATTTATGTCAGAAAAAGACCAAACTGAAACATTTTTATTAAGATCTTTTGGTTCACACTTGGTTTCTCACTTTAAAGGACCCAACGAATTTGAAACATTCAAGATTTTAGTTTCGGAAAACATCGAAAAACTCAGAAAAAACAGACATAAGGAAAAACAGGATGAATCACCAGAATCACTACTGAGGAGCATTTCAATTCTTCAACGAACCTGTGAATCAATTAAATCTCAAAATAATAGAACTTTCTACTACACGCTCTTGAATATAAGCAATATCAATTACGAAGATTTGGATAAGCATGCTAAAAAGGTACAGGAGACAATGGAGCAGGCTGGAATTTTTCTGAGTCAAAAAAAAGCATCCTTACAAGATGATGCCAGCTGGGGATGCTCAATTCAGTAACTTGGCATCCTCCCGCCACTGCGCGGATGGCCGCCCGACCTGCGCGGCCCGACCTGCGCGGCCCGACCTGCGCGGCCCGACCCATCTCCACCCGAACTCTCCGGGCTATGGGTGGAGTATTGCGTGAGAATTGATAAATAATTAACATTCAGACCCTGCCTGCCAACAATAATTTCCGTAGATACGCTGTGGTTCAGTGGTTGGAAATGCAATTTCCAACCACCTTGCCATCCCAACGAGTATCACTGAAACATCGCACTGACAGATTCTGCATTACTGATTCTGCGCACCGACTCAGCCAGCAGAGTAGACATATCCAGCTGACGGATCTTATCCAGGGCCCGGGCTGCCGGACTCAGGGGAATGGTGTTGGTAACCACCAGCTCATCGAGTTGGGAGTTGGCGATATTTTCCAGGGCACGGCCTGAGAGAATTGGGTGAGTACAGTAAGCATAAACGGCTTTTGCACCCTTCTCTTTCAGGGCTGCAGCAGCCTGACACAGGGTACCGGCAGTATCCACCATATCATCAACCAGAATACAGGTGCGCCCGGACACATCACCTATGATATTCATGACTTCACTCTTGTTGGCTTCTGGACGGCGCTTGTCAATAATAGCCAGGTCAGAGTTCAGGCGCTTGGCCACGGCACGGGCACGAACGACACCGCCATGGTCTGGTGAGACCACCATCACATCACTGTAATTACGACGCTCAATATCGTCCAGCAGAATGGGCGAACCATAGACGTTATCCACAGGGATATCAAAAAAACCCTGAATCTGATCCGCATGCAGGTCAACCGTTAACACACGATCCACACCAACGCCAGCAACCATATCTGCAACCACTTTGGCACTGATCGGTACCCGGCTGGAACGGGGACGACGATCCTGACGGGCATAACCAAAGTAGGGCAGAACTGCCGTTACGCGAATGGCCGAAGAACGGCGCATGGCATCTGCCATCACCAAAAGTTCCATCAGGTTATCATTGGTTGGCGCACAGGTTGACTGGATGATGAATACATCCCGGCCACGGACATTTTCCTGAATTTCCACGGCGCACTCGCCATCACTGAAACGGCCAACGTAAGCCTTGCCAAGGGGGATATGCAGGTGATTGACAACTTTGTGAACCAAATCCGGATTTGAGTTGCCGGCAAACACCATCATTTTCGACACGGGAAATTACCTTGCTTGGATACTGGGCTTAAGTGGAACAATCGAGTAATAAGAGAGGGTTCAGACAGAACACTGTCTGAAAAATCAGCATCAACAGATGACTGGAAACAACGTTCGGTCTGAGGGAGAACATGGACAAAATACTGGCTGGGGTGGAGGGATTCGAACCCCCGCATGTCAGGATCAAAACCTGATGCCT
>NZ_JAHHPO010000791.1 GCF_024606365.1 Endozoicomonas sp. ONNA2 | reverse complement strand
CGGCACGACCGGCTTCCGAAGGTTTCAGCGTCTTCTGAAGTTACGGATTCAGGTACCAGTCAATGAGTAATTCCGACTGCGGTGTTAGCTCTGATTGTGCTGTTGCACAAAATACGTCCAAGGGCATTTATTTTGATTCTGGAACTGCTGAGCTGAATATGAATGATCGTATGTTACTGGATACTGTTGCAGATCATATGGGTAACTCCGGGCGTATCGAACTTTCGGGCTATACCTGCAAAAAAATGGGTCCAGACCAGATAAATCTGATCTTTCTGAGATCCGGGTCCTCACTTTAAAGCTTACCTGACAGGGCATAGAAGAAAACGCATTACAGCGTTTGGTCAAGGCGTTACGAGCAGCATGGGAAAAACCAGCAGAAACCCTTTCGCAGAATCGTCGAGTTGAGAATCTTCCCATAATCTGCCATCAACCCCGCTTCAGCTGAAGCAGCTTGTGGGAATGCCATCCCCCTTCCCACAGGCTCCTGAACTGCTCAAACCCGACGTCTTGTGACCACTGCCGAAAAGTCTGCACCTCTTCAGGAAAATCACAACCGGTAATGTGAGCACTCAAAGCCTCCAACTCCTGAACTGACATGGCTGTCCAGTTGGCCTGCATATAATTCAGATAATTTGCGAGGTACTGATTCCTGGATTCACCGGGTTGTAAAAATATATCGTAGATGAACATCACCCCATGCTCACGAAGGCAGCCATAAGCCAGCTCCAGGCACCTTTTTTTGTCATCAAACGACAGGTGATGCAGACAAAACCCAGCGAGAATAACGTCAGACTGACCATCATGGGACGATAAAAAATCCATCATATCCTGACAGTCAAGCTGAAAAGCAACATCTCTGTTGTTAAAGCGCTCAGTCAGAACCTCAAGCGCCGCCGCAGAACTATCAACGCCCCGGTAAGCATTGACCGTCAGCTCCGGTAGCAGCTGGAAAAAAACCTCGGCATCACCACAGCCCAGATCAAGAATATCCAGACCTTGCGCCAGCGGCAATATCTGCCTGAGGATATTGTCAGCGATACGGTTATGCTCCATGTAGCCCTGGTTAACAACCGTTCGGTAGGTACGCCACTGCTGGAAGAAATCGTCCATACTGTAAGTTTTTTTAATAGCGGGTAGTCCACCAAGAATAGACGATCACACAGCAGTTACGCCCGGTTCAATCAGCGTTACAATCAGGCCAGAGTGAAGGCCTTCACTCAGTGCAGGGATATTGACTGGCTGGCGCTGTAGCGCATGGACAAGATTGCCAAATCCCAGCCAGGCAGGTTTCTCGACAAGGTACGCAAGAAAATCCAACACTTTCAGGGACAATCGCTTCTCAACTCAATCATCCACCACAGACAGCGATGGCACTGTCGGGGCCTGCTGATGGCGTAACCACAGTTTTGCTGTCATATGCTTGGCCATATCCCGGTAAATCATGGCAATTTGGGATTCTGGTTCAGAAATAACCGTAGGTGCACCCTGGTCTGCCTGTTCACGAATCATCGAAGACAGAGGCAGGGAGCCCAAAAGCTCGATGTCAAACTGTTCAGCAATACGGCTACCCCCACCTTCGCCAAACACGTGCTCGCTATGGCCACAGTTCGAGCAGATATGAACCGCCATATTTTCCACCACCCCCAGAACAGGAACACCGACCTTGCGGAACATCTCGATGCCTTTTTTGGCATCAATCAGCGCCAGGTCCTGGGGCGTCGTCACCACCACACTGCCGGAAACCGGAATTTTCTGGGCCAGGGTTAATTGAATGTCACCGGTACCCGGCGGCAGGTCTATCACCAGATAATCAAGATCATGCCACATCGTCTGGGTTAACAGCTGAATCAAGGCACCACTGACCATGGGGCCACGCCATACCACGGGGGTATCTTCGGTGACCAGAAACGCCATGGACATCACCTGAACCCCATGGGCTTCAATGGGCATGAAAAATTTATCGTTCTTCACATCCGGCCGGGTACCATCGGCAATACCAAACATCTGCCCCATACTCGGGCCATAGATATCGGCATCCAGAATACCCACCCGCGCACCTTCTGCCGCCAGGGCCAGGGCCAGGTTCGCGGCGGTGGTGGATTTACCCACCCCGCCTTTACCGGAAGCCACGGCAATGATGTTCTTCACACCGGCCATGGTTGCCAGCTCACCCTGGACCGGTGCCGGATCAACTTGCCAGTTGACCGAAACATCCGCAGACTCAACGCCATCAACATCGTCGATTTTACTGGCCAGCATCTGGGCAACCCCATGACACAGACCGTTGGCGGGATAACCCAGCACCAGTCGGGCCCTGACGTTGCCATTGTCAAAGTCCAGGGATTCAAGACAGCCAGCATCCAGCAAATTGTTTTTCAGGTAAGGGTCCTGATAGCTGCGGATAGCCGTTTCAATATCGGCTCGGCTTGGATTCATGGCCGCACTCCGGTTGGCAGACAATAACAGGCACTGTAATGAGGGTTTCAGGAAACAAATTCAAGGGGAAACTCCGGGTCCAGTCAAATGAGCGTTGACGGGAGACTCACTCAATCAGGGCGACAGAATCGGTCGAACGATCATCCCGATAATAGGATATTTAGCTAT
>NZ_JAHHPO010000790.1 GCF_024606365.1 Endozoicomonas sp. ONNA2 | reverse complement strand
CCGAAAAGCTGGAACCACTTGTCCTTTTGCGGGCAGCGGGCGGCGGCATTTTCCCAATCTGAAATGATGAAGTTATTCCGGGTCAATTCCTGACACGATCGTTGGTATCAATAGTATTAATGATATATTTAGCAGGATCATCACAATATCTTTTTTCCACTGGAACTCATTGTTTAATTGAACACTGGATTCTTCAAGTGACTGTCCTGCCGCAAATGCCAGTGCTTTGCCAATATCGAGATGCCCACTACCGCAGTAGTCGGTAGTACATTGTTTCATTGAGGTTTTGGTAGAAAAGACGGTGTCTATAATTTTGCTTACTTTCGCTACCCGGTATATCGACCACCTGCCGGGGACTTTCTCTGCGATGGCTCTGGAAACCCGGCGGGGAAGACAAGTTATTATCAAACCGGGTATAAGACCGCTCGACAGGATGGTTATTTATCATATTCAGAAGCCTCCCGGGCCGCACTTGGCTGAAGATCTACGACTGGGTCAGTCCATAAATCATCCCACCCACTGCTTATTAATCACCTGATTGTTCAAGCGCTTTTTCTGCGGCAAAAGCCACCGCTTTGCCAATATCAAGATGCCCGCTACCACAGTAACAGTAAGCGTTGTTACATGATTTGGGTGAGCCTTTGATTAAGAAAACGGCGTCTCTAATAGTGAGCCGCGATGTTGAATCAGCAAGGTAACACCCGTCAAGTGCCTGAAAGGGACGGCTGGTTTTGATCAGTATTGCCCGGATGTCATCGGGCGTCAGCCTGTTATTCACCGAGTGCATCAGGGCAGCGGCTTGAGAGACAAGAGCGGCAGCGGCACTGGTGCCGCGTACCTTGGCGAATAACTCGGCCAATGGGATGGCCTCTCCGGTATTCTGGTGGTCGTCACTCCCTCACCCACAACGGCAGAAATGGAGATGGGTGGGCCAAAGTTGGAATAACTGGCTAGCAAGGATTCTGTTAACTGCGCACCAACGGCGATGACATGAGGGCATTTTGCAAAACAACTGGAGCTAGCTGGCATTGCCTCATTGCCAGCACCTGCAATAACGGTAATGTTTCTCTGGTATAACGCCTTGAACACCGGCTCATACGTCGTACAGTCGCATATTCCGCCAAGTGAGAGATTGATGACCCTGGCGGGATTGGTATTAAGGGGAACATCGGCAACCGGTATTCCCGCAGCCCATTTTAACGCATTGATGAAGTCTTCTTCTGTTTCGTCGCAAAGGCTATTGCGTCCCAAATACCGTATGGGTTGAATTTTGATGATATTTTGTAGTGGCGACACTCCGTCTTTATTGACGGACGTCCCTGCAATGGTTCCAGCCACCCGGGTACCATGCCAGAAGGGTGGTAAACGCGTGAAGTTTCCCTCGTCGGTGGGATTGTCGTCATAACCGTTCCCATCCCCGGCACACTCCGGATCGCTGATAAAGTCATAGCCCGGCACCAACCGGCCATTGAGTGCGCTGTGAGGAATAATGCCACTATCAATAACTGCAACGACGACAAGCGATGGCTGGCCGGTGGTGAGCAGATCCAGTGCAGACGTTGTCAAGGTGTTCTGACTGGTATATTCACAGGCACTGTAATGGCATTGGGGCAGCGGTGATGGTGGTTGGCAGGACTTGACTGTCCCGGCGTTTTGCGCCTTTGGGTTTTTGTAATGTTGCGATTGTCTGTGGGCACCTTTATCGTGAGTCCCACTGGGTCTTCTTTGGTTGAAATTTTGATCAAACAAGTGCTTGAGGTCGGGTAATATATCATCACTATCAAGGTATGTTGGAATAGGGTGATGGTTATTGTGTTCCGGGAAAACGTCTTTGACCGCGCTGGCGTTATCCCCGTTCAATGGGGGGCGACTCAGCCAGGAACTGATGTCCGATGCCAGCGGTCGGGAGATATTCCAGCTTTGCAGGCCGTTTTGCCGTGAAAGTTGTCTCCTTTCGCTAGCGTGTGTGGGTTGTTGTGTCGAGAACAGCAGCCCAAGGGTAGTCAGTGTCAATTTTGCCACCCGGTATAATGACCACCCGCTGTTGCTTTCTCTGCGATGGCTCTGGGAAGCTGGCGGGGAGGATAAGTTGTTATCAAACCATGAACGGACAGTCGGTTGGTTGTGTATCATTAACTCCCACCCCGTACCAGATAGCGACAAGCCTTTGCCACACAGCCGCAGGCTCTGTCGAATAAATGAGCAATATTTCTCTGCATACTGATAATATGGCCCTCGCTGATACTGGAAAGAAACAGGCCTAAAGACAGCGCGGCTACGTCGGTGACAAGATCCAGATTATTTTGCCTGAGTTCCAGATATTGGTCGAATTTATCGGGAGACAAATACCCGGCAAGAAGGTCATCGTTGGGTTTGTTGAGGAAATTCTCAACCTGATGGTAAATAGCGACAGTCACCACCGCAGTACCCATTGAAAAGAGACCTTTTTTTATCAGGGTATCTGTTGGTGTTGTCGATAATGTGGGGGGCATTAGCAGAACGGTTGCTGGTGATAAATTGTGAATACCGGGCATGGTAAAACCTTAAATTAAGTTAGAATTTATTGGCTTATATTGTCAGTGCGTGAAGGCCAGAAATGGCTGCAGGTCCTGTCGTATATCGATTTGGTTAAAGATTTACCCAGGTTATACAAATCAGTCAGGCCGCCACTGGCACAAAACAACAAGGCTGGGTAAACCAATAACCTGGTAAGATCTAAATCAGTGGTAGTTGTACTATTTTCTTTATGATCAAGGTACTCAACTCTTCGGTCAGGTGGCAAATTCTTGAAAACAAATACATCGGCAGCGCCCTCTCTATCAGGGCGACAGAATCGGTCGAACGATCATCCCGATAATAGGATATTTAGCTAT
>NZ_JAHHPO010000789.1 GCF_024606365.1 Endozoicomonas sp. ONNA2 | reverse complement strand
CAATCGCACAAGCGCCCACACGAATTGTCTGATATCTTGTTAAAGAACGTTTGCTTTGCGCTGCTAGTTACTGGTCATTGGTCACTACCAGCTAACCACTGAAAGCAAGGTCGCCTATCTTACCGTGGCGGCTTTCGTTGTCAAGCATTCGATTTTAAGACGAAGAAAAAAGCTTAACAACTCACTGATGTTGCCCGAAGCCTGTCAGTGGAGGCGCATCATACCGCGCCAGTTTGATTTGTCAACCGGTTGTTTTTCATTGATTGCAAAACAACTCTCTTTCAAATCACTCTTCCCGGTCAGCTACGAAGGTTCATTCGCCTGATTTGCGGGTGACCGTTTGAACCAGTCCGTGGAAGTGGGAGGCATTATACATACGATGCATACTTTATATAAATTGCTTCTTTTAATAAGACCAAAAAACCATACAATAGTCCCATTCAATGCATTTTCCGATAGAAAATCATTTATTATTCCTGACCCTTCCGCTTTCAACCCTGCCGACAAGTTATCGAACTGCTGAGCAGTTTTTTTCATGCTGCCAAGAAAGCAAGCCAAGCCTTTGCTAACCCCATCTCCAGGAGGCTGTCCGAGAATATCCTTCATAAAACAGACGATAATTTACACCTGACTTAAAGCTATAACAGAATACTCAACCGTTCCAAAGTGTTAGAATACTCCCAGCCAGGTTGCCAGCATTCCATATGTCTCGTTTGCTCCCGGTTCATTTCACAATAACTCATCGGGCAGTAGGACCTGCCCTACCGCTCTCAAATAGCCAACAATCAATACCGGCACCTAAGTGCCGTTAACACCTTTCAAAACTCATACATTTATTAATGGAGACACCACTTGTTTGAACCCCACGCCAGAAACGTTGCCACCATAAAGAATGATCTTCTTTCCGGTTTAACGGTAGCACTTGCTCTTGTTCCAGAAGCTGTTGCCTTTGCCTTCGTTGCCGGGGTTGAGCCGCTGGTTGGCTTGTATGCTGCCTTTCTTGTTGGCTTGATTACCGCAGCCATTGGCGGCCGCCCGGGCATGATATCCGGAGCAACGGGTGCCCTGGCCGTGGTTATGGTCAGCCTGGTTGCCAGTCACGGGGTACAGTACCTGTTCGCGGCGGTGGTTCTGATGGGTATTATTCAAGTCCTCGCAGGCATATTCAAACTCGGCAAGTTCATCAGAATGGTCCCCCATCCGGTGATGCTTGGCTTTGTAAACGGTCTGGCTATCGTGATCTTCCTGGCACAATTAAGCCAGTTTGGTGCACAAGGTGAAGTGGGCTGGTTAACCGGCTCTTTCCTGGAAGACAGTGTTATTGATATTGCCTGGATGAAAGGCAATGAGCTTTATTTGATGCTCGGGTTGGTTGCCTTGACCATGGCCATCATCCATTTTCTGCCCAGACTGACTACTGCTGTTCCTTCTTCTCTGGCTGCAATCATTGTAGTCACCGCTCTCGCCCTTGGTTTGAATCTTGATACCAAAACCGTTGGCGATGTTGCCGGTATTGCGGGTGGGCTTCCGACATTCAGCATTCCTTCAGTGCCTTTTACTTTTGAAACCCTGACGATCATCTTACCCTACTCCCTGATTCTGGCCGCTATTGGTATCATTGAGTCACTGCTGACCCTGAGGATGGTTGATGAAATCACCGAAACCCACGGCAGCAGTAACCGGGAGTGTGTGGGTCAGGGTGTTGCCAATGTGGTTACCGGTTTCTTTGGCGGCATGGGCGGCTGTGCGATGATTGGCCAGAGTATGATCAATGTAAACTCTGGTGGCCGGGGTCGTCTGTCGGGTATTTCTGCGGCATTATTTTTGCTGACTTTTATTCTCTTTGCCTCTTCATTAATTGAAATGATTCCGGTCGCTGCCCTGGTCGGTGTCATGTTCATCGTGGTTATCGGAACTTTTGAGTGGAGTAGTTTCCGGATTATGAACAAAGTGCCCAAGGGCGATGCCTTTGTCCTGGTGCTGGTTTCTGTAGTGACCGTTCTGACTGACCTGGCTGTGGCGGTTATTGTCGGCGTTATTGTCTCTGCCCTGATTTTTGCCTGGGAGCACGCCAAACAGATTCAAATCACAAAACTGGAAGACCAGGATGGCTCAACTATTTATAAGGTGCATGGTCCACTATTCTTTGGTTCCACCACACACTTCCTGACACAGTTTTCACCAAAGGACGACAACAGGGATGTAATTATCGACTTCCGGGACTCCAGGGTTTGTGACCATTCCGGACTGGAAGCCATCGATACCCTGGCCGAGCGCTATATGAACAGTGGCAGGACACTGCACCTCCTGCACCTCAGCGATGACTGCAGGAAACTGCTGACAAAGGCAGGTAACCTGGTGGAAGTGAACGTCATCGAAGATCCCAAGTACTTTGTTGCTACCAATGCCTGATCAGGGGCCATCATGGCACAAAGCCCGAGCTTAACCCCGGGCTTTTTAATAGATTCAACTTTATGCCCATGGATAGCTGACGTGGCACTGATTGAGAACCATAGCACCAAATGATAAATTACTTGCTCGTGTCAATAATAAGAATATAAAGAGGCATCCTGGCGATGAAAACCATCGAGCAATGGTTCACGGAATATGGCAAAAGCCACCAGAATCCCACCAATAAATTGATTCACTGGATCTGTGTACCATCCATCCTTTTCAGCATTATCGGTATAATCTGGGCATTTAGCCCTGTTGCCACCTGGTCGTTAATGACCGTCACCCTGCTGTTCTATTTCAAGCTCTCATTCAAGCTGTCCCTGGCAATGATTGTTGTCTTTGCTGCATCAGCAGCCGTTTCTCAAGCGCTTGGAGCTTATGCCTTACAGATCAGTATTGCGATTTTTGTTGTTGCCTGGATCTTTCAGTTTATTGGTCACAAGGTTGAAGGTAAAAAGCCGTCTTTTTTTGAGGATCTGCAGTTTCTGTTGATTGGGCCATTGTGGTGCCTGGGATTCCTGTTTAGAAAACTCAACATCCACTATTAAATCTCTTCTTTTGAAGCTATTTCTTATACCAATTCCACAGCTATTAGTATTCAGCAGGCATGGATAAGGTCCTGTAGTTTTGCCTGGCATGCCCACAGAGGACCCCGGAAACAAGGTTATGAAATATTCAGGCTAAAGAGTGGGCTTTAATGATCGATATAGAACCTATGGTGGTAAGGCTGGTTAATTCCTTCCATGGGACACCGGGCTTCTGAGTTACCATAATCGCGATAACCCATTAGCTGTGTACTTTGTAAATATTGCTGTAACGATAGAGACATCATGAAACGGTCATCTTCCCCTGATGACCGTTTTTTTTCAGCTTACTGGCGACATTGATACGCTCATCCTTTCAAAAGATCGAAAAAATTTACACAACATCCAGTTGAAAAAAACAATACGACTATTATATTACAGGTAAAATTTGTTACAGGTAATGTATTGTTTGATCGCAATACGGGATTGAGCATATCACAGAGAGTTCATTCATGGCCTTGCGGAAAAACGCTGCACACTATCAGCGACAGTTTCGCTCCAGGATGAGAGAGCAGGGGCTGGTAAAAAAAGACATCTGGATTTTGCCAGAGAATGCCAGCCTGCTGCGGGATATTGAGCAGCAGCTGCGGCAAGTCGATTCCTATCAACCATCAGGAAATTCCATCATGACCCAGTCACAAAGTGTTTGGACGATTCAAAGCCTATACGAAGCGTTGGCAAACGACGCGCTGATTACCCGTGGAGATGCGGTATTAAATCTGGTGGATGGGACTGAACCCTGCCTGGAAATCAGTATGGCTGAGTTTGGTGATCTGCCTATCTACCTGTCAGTTTCCGGGGAGCAGATTATTGCCGATGCGGTGCTCTGGCCTTTATCGATGGTCAAGAACCCGGTGGCGTTAAATGATGAAGTTTTGCGTACCCACAAATTATTTCCATTGTCGACCATCAGTCTGGATCGCTTTTTGGATGGCAGTGAGTACTACACCATTTTTGGCGCACTGAGTTCGTCGTCTTCACTGCAGAATATCGTGCAGGAAATCACCACTCTGGCAGCCAATGCCATCAAAGCCTCAGAAGCTTATGGAAGTCACCTGACTTCTGAGTCAGTGGCATAACTGAAAGACCGATTGGCTAATTATCAAACATTTGCAACAGGTAAAGACCATGAGTATTTGGAGTAAAGTGATGACTGCCCTGAAAGGGGCCACCAACGAAGTCGGTGAAGCCATTGCAGACAACAATGCCTTGCGCATTCTGGATCAGGAAATTCGCGAGGCCAGTGATCAGCTGCAGCAGTCCAAGACCCAGTTGGCTGGCATTATGGCCAAGCAAAAACTCTCCTCACAAAAATGCGCAGAGTTGAAGGAAAAAGTTGCGGAGTATGAAGGCTATGCCATAACAGCGATGAATCAGGGAGATGAGTCGCTGGCAACTGATGTTGCCGGTAAAATTGCCGAGTACGAAGCGCAGCTGAATGCAGAACAGGAGATGGAAAAGAGCTTTGCGGGCAGTATTGTCAGCCTGAAAAAAGCAATTATGGACGCCGAGTCCAATCTTCGTCGGCTCAAGCAGCAGGTTGATACGGTTAAAGCGACGGAGTCCGTGCAAAAAGCACAGGCCGCCTGTGCCGCCAAACACAGTGGTATTAACTCAAAAATGGCTACCGCAACCGACTCCCTTGAAAGGATCAAACAACGCCAGGCAGAGAGAGCTGCCCAGATGGAAGCTGCCAGTGATCTTTCCGGTGATACTGCTGAGAATGATCTTCAGGCCAAGCTTAAAGCAGCGGGCATTACCAAGGGTGATTCTGACGCTTCCAGCGTGCTGGAGCGATTGAAGGCAAAACAGAAGTGATGGGAGGCTGTCCAGACTTTATTGACCTAAAGGACAAAAGCACAACATCTCTGCAAATAAACATCATCTGAAGATATTCCAGTAGTGATTGATTGAGTAAAATCAAACGATGTCTCTATAAGGCAATGAGCAAGGATAGTTTTACCATGAACCATAAAATAACAACGGCCTGCCTGGTCGGCTGTACTTTGCTGCCGCTGGTTGCCAATGGGCAACTGGCAGAAAACCCTGGCTTCAGTGGTGAGTTGGCAGTATTGGCCGGGGTGACTTCAACGGACTCCAATCTTTCTACCAATGGCCAGGCGAACAGGCAGGGACCTTTGCATAGTGGGACAAGCCAGGAAAATACCGGTATTTTTGGGGTTCTTGGCAATATTACCTATACCTTCGGCGATGGGAATGACCGACAGCTGTTTGCTGGAACGTCCAGGGAAGATATTGCCATTGGTAATGTTGCCCTGGAAGTCGGCTACAAACAGATGCTCGCCTCCGGCACCAGGCTGACCATTTCTTATCTGCCAACACTATTAGGTGACGATGTGTGGGCAGACCCCTTTTTAATGAACTCAGCGCGAACAGAAACAGAAAGGTCCGGGAATGCTTTCCGGCTTAAACTCGACGGTATTGCCAATACTCCGGTTTCTGTGGATGTCGCCTATGCCCGGTCCGAAATTGACAATGAACGAAGTGGCTCTGGACTAACCTCAGAACAGCAAGATCAGTTAAGACGAAGCAGTGATTCGCTATACACGAAGGTCAGCTACCGACACTTCCTGGAGCCGGGAAGAGCCTTGAGCCCAGCCCTGATATACAGAAATAGTGAGGCTGATGGCAGTGCCATGGCACACGCTTCAGTTGCTGGAGAGCTGTCGTATTTTAGTATCCATGGACCGGGCCAATATGCTTTGACCGGTAGCTATGAGTATCGCGACTACGATCAGGAGCATCCTGTATTCGAGAGCACTCGTTCAGACAGCGTGCTTGGTGTTTTCCTTACCTGGGAATATATGAACTTTTTGGGTATCCGTCCGCTCTCGCTGGTCTCTCTTGCTGGATACAACGTGGTGAACTCAAATATCAGCTTTTATGACGAGAGTGAATATCTATTCATGGTTGGTGCAAATTACCAGTTTTGAGCGGAGAATACGGTTATGTAGGTGGTGATGTAAAAGCGGTGCCAATGCCCAAAAGAATGAAGGCTGAGCCCGCCATCCATTTGCCCCACTGCAGGCGCTGCTTGCAGTGATCCAGTTGTTTGCCAACATTGCCGGCAAATAGCCCAACAGCCGCATCGATGGGAAATGCAACGGCCACAAACGTCAGGCCAAGCATCAAGATATCAATGTGAGCAGACGGGCTCAATGGATCAATGAATTGTGGAAAAAAAGCCAGAAAAAAAAGAATGACTTTCGGGTTCAGGACATCGGTAATCACACCCTGATAAAACACCTTTTTCAGGGCAGTTCTGGAGATACACTGTTCACTGCTGTTCTCTCCTTTGGCAAAAAAAAGTGTTCTGATGCCAAGGTAACAGAGGTACGCTGCCCCGGCATATTTAATCAGTGAAAACCCCATCGTTGATGATGCTATCAGGGCAGACAGCCCGAGGGATGCGATGATCGTATGGATAAGGACACCGGTATGAACACCCAGTGCGGAAATCAAACCTGCCATGGCTCCCTGGGAAAGCCCCCGGGTAGTGATATACAGTAGATCCGGCCCAGGAGCCAGGGCAAGTATCAGGGTCGCTATCAGAAATAACGCCATTGATGACTCAGACATAACATATTCTCTTTACTATTCGTTGCCATCTGTCAGGGGTCTAAGAGTATAGTCCCGATTTCTCTCTCAAGCGTTTCAAATGGTGGTTTGTTGCAATGATCTTTGATTGGTTTAAACGTAAGAAAGAAGACGAAAGCAAAATAACTTCTTTACCATCGCCGCTTAATTTGTGTTTGGGAAGTGCCCTTGAGTTGGACTTGTTGCCTTTCCAGATGATACGTGAACAGCTGGGATTCAGCTTGCCAGAAGGGGTCCAGACGATTGAGGCCGCGGGTTTCATTGATTTGGGGATGGGGGCATTGCTGTGCCGCTTTTATACCGCTGATGATGGCTTCATTCAGATATCAACAACTGGCGGTTATGAAACGCAGAATATTGATGACATAAAATTCTTCGTCTTTGCACAAACTCATCACATTGCCAGTCAGAGCGGAGCGAGCCTTTGGGTCAGTGACTCCGGTTTAATTGGTGACAAACGCTTTGATCTGGATGAAATAAGTTATCGTCGGGTCTGGGATGAGGCGGTTCCTGGACGGATTGAACCGGTCAATTTCACGGAAACGGTCCATAGTCATGATGAGTCGGTGGCTGTTTATGAGGTAGACCATCTGGCCATGCTCTATCAGCGACAAATCAGTGATAGTGAGCGTTATGAATATCTCCTGGCATCCCTTGAATTCAGCGGTGAGGATGAAGCTACAGCTGTCGTAAGCTTAGGGTTTGATCTTGAGATTTCATCCATGACGATCACTTAACCCGGATATTTCATAAACTTGCTCCCGATCTCGCTTGTCCTTTGCCGCTCTAAGGGAGTTTTGCTCAGTCGACC
>NZ_JAHHPO010000788.1 GCF_024606365.1 Endozoicomonas sp. ONNA2 | reverse complement strand
AAACAGTCCCCTCCTGTCAACACACGCAGAAGAAGCAAATAAAAACAGGATTATCAAAAAGATTACCGGCAGAAAGGTAGCCATCTGTGTATTCAAACTCAAAGGCACCGATCTTGCCTTTTCTGTTGGCTCCGAGCACTTGGTGGGTTTTGACCGAGATGCACCAGGGGGACCTCAAATGGATGCTTCCAGGCTACCCGGCGCAATACAGCATGAGCGCCATCTACAAAATCAGCTGGAATTTGTAAATAAGGTTCAAGCTGATCACGGCGTCAAGGTCGTTGCCATGGTTACCGGTGGGGATTTCAATGAAGACGACCGCTTTGCCAGTCGTACCTGCGAGCAGACCAGTGGTCAGGTTCCGGATGATCTTTACCGTTTAAAAATATCATCTGACCATGGCTTCTTGCCACCACAGAACCCGGAGGATCAGGAACCCTGCGAACTGAATTCAGAAGGGGGTGATAAGCCCCAGATAGATTACATAACCTTGTGTAGTGACGAAAAGCCAGGGTGTAAGCTTGAAAATAACTATAATGGCTTCCGGGATCAGATGGATGGAGGCATTGAGGACTATCCCTCTGACCATATCCTGATATCTGCAGTTCTCACTATCCCTGAATTGGCCCGGCCAAGCCAGCCGTAGAAGCTGCCGGTCAACGACAGCGCCGATGATGAAAGCTCGTTTGGCCAAAAAATGAAGGGTGGCTAACTCTGAAATGCAGGATTTGTCTCATCCCAACTGTCCGATGATTTCCACCTGAAGATCATCCGGGATCTCCTGAAACGACAGTATTGTTAATGACCGGTATTGCGCAATACGGCTATACCGGGAAAGCAGGGGCCAGAGCTGGGGTGTGACCAGCAACACGGGTTCCACCTGTTTGGCATGAGCCTTCCGGACCAACTCTGGAATATTGTTCTGCAGTTGCAACGACAGGCTGGGCTCAATAACGAAAGACTCTTCTGAAAACTGCGGGTCCCGTCTGGCCTGTTCCCTGGCCATCAACAACATTTTTTCCAGCTCGTGTGACAGGGTAAACACAGCCAGCTGTTCCGGCAGAGCCTGATGATTGATCAGGGGGTCGATAATCTGTCGTCGTAAGGTGATACGAACCTGTCTCAGCAGCGCCAGAATATCCTGCTGTGGCTCCGCAGCCGCCAGCAATGTGGCGGCAATGCGTGGGCTGTCGGCAATGGCAATATTATCCGCCAGTAGTCGTTTGAGAATTTGCATCAATATGCCCGCAGGCAGTTTATCCGGAACCAGTTCGTCGCATAACTTCGGTGATACTTGCCGGAGATGGGTCAGCCACCCCTGGGTCTCTTCGAACCCGAACAGATCGTCGATATGATTTTCTATCATCCTGCCAACATGGGTGGTAATCACGGTGGAACAATCAACCACTGTATAACCTGCCTGCATTGATGCCGCCCGTTCCGTCACAGGAATCCAGTAAGACGTCAACCCATAACAGGGATCTTTCACCGGCGGGGCAAAAGGCAGCGGCCGGGCATTCTCCATGGCAATGGCCAGTAGCTGGTCCAAGTGCAGGGTAAAATGGTCAACGGCAACGTTATGCAGCTGAATAGAATAACTGTCCGGGTCCAGGTTCAGGTTATCGCGTATATGAATCATGGGTATCAGAAAGCCATATTTTTCTGACAATTCCCGTCGCAGGTGCCTGATCTGACTGGCCAGTTCACCTTTTGTTACAAGATCAGTTGTCACAAAATCAGTTGTCACAAGATCAGTCACGTGATTGTTTGCCTGATCCCCGGGGGTCTTCTGATTCAGCAGTGATATCACACGATAGCCAATATTCAGGCCAATGGGGTCAACCACCGATATATCCTGCCAGGTGAGGCGCTCCCTTGACGCCATGCTGCTTTCATCCGCTTTACCAGCCAGTGCATTTTGTCGTTCAATGCTTCTTTCCCTGACTATACGGCGATAGACAAACAACATCATCATTAAGCCTGGGATAATAAAGGCCACATGGGGCATACCCGGTACCAGACCAATCACCACCAATACCCCGGCAGCGACCATCAACGCCCTGGGCTGACCGATAATTTCCTGTCGAACCTGCTGGTTCATGTCCACAGCCCCGGATATGCGGGTCACCATAATGGCGGCCGCCGTGGATAGCAGCAGGGAAGGAATCTGGGCCACCAGCCCGTCACCAATGGTCATCAGCCCATAAAGCTGTACTGCTTCGGTGCCACTCATATCATATCCTGATTACCACTGATCGTACGTCATGAATCAGCTGCTATAATAAACGTCGAT
>NZ_JAHHPO010000787.1 GCF_024606365.1 Endozoicomonas sp. ONNA2 | reverse complement strand
ATAAAAGATATGTCAATTAATGATCTAGGAAAATACTCCTTTAACTGGTTCGACAAAGATAATCCGAAATATCGGGCTGTACGGGAAGATACTCCATGCCGACTTAATGTCTTGCAGCAGGAAAAAACCTATCACAAATGCGCCTTTTTTTTTGAACCTGATATTGAGGAGGTGTTAAATCAGCTTCCAGAAAATCTTTTGGGAAGAAAAGTCTATTTTTCGACCGCTCCTTACGGAGATGGGACCAGGAATGATCTGGAAAATGAGGCGTATTATTACGGTTACTATAATGGAATGACCACTTTTTATGAAGAGTCTGAATCCGGTCGTCCAGGGCCTGAACCCGCTTGTGAAGAGCCTGAATCCGTGAACTCACAACAAAGAGATCAGCATGAAGAACTCGCACTCGAAAGTTCTTCGTGTGTAGCTCTCTGATCCTGATTTTTTCTTATGAGATAGATGCTTAATGTCTATCGTAAGATTGCTTGTTGATAGGTTGGTGGTTGCTCTTGTGGTGCTCCATCAATTATGGGCTCTGTCTGCGTTCCCTGCTCGCAGGCAGTTTGTGTTGCCCGCTCACAGGTAGTTGGTGCTGTCGGCGCCGCCGGGGCTCTTTGAGCAGGGGGAACTGGCAGTCGATACCTTGCCTCATAGGTTAAATACCGATTGCTTTCGGGATCATTTGGGTTTTTGAAAGCTGCTTTAATGAGTTGTCGGCGTGATGCAAGAGGGTTTTGATCCCTGAATCGCTGATACTCTTCATGGCGGTCGGAACAGTATGCATAAGCGGCACAAAGACCCACAAGGGCGGGGATACCAACAATCAAGAGCAACAAAACAAGTCCCTCGCTCTTTTCGAAAGGGATGGATTCAGAAGTTGTGATCAGGTTTGTTGGATCGGTGGAGGACGGTGTGGTATCAACCGGCAGGGCACCTGCCAGAGCAGGCATTGCCCCCAACAACAGCAGACACTGTTTTTTTATGTCCCGGGAGAATTGCGGTGATCCCATTATTTGCTGAAGGGCGAAACCGGCGACGTTGCGAATCAGCTTATTGCTGCCCTGCAGACCGGCCTGTAAGGTCTGATTGACAAACTGTACTCTGAAATCAGACAGGGTTTTGCCCCGCACCCTGTAATCAGACGGTTATTTTTCTGACGTAATTATGTTGTTATCCTGGCGGGACGACTGCTTGGGGTGTGCACAGTTAACAATCCTGCCATCAGGCGTTGGCACCTGGCGATAACATTCGGTTTGGGAGGCTGCGTCTTTTTTCGTAGCAACCATTGGCGCATGAGGCAAACTGGATGACGAACCAGGGGTAGCGTGCATTTTGAAATTCCTTTTGAAACAAGTTCATGATTGAGACCATCCTCCGCCAATTAAGTTCAATCAAAGCGTTTGATATCGTCGGCATCAGTGACAAGGATATCGACCAAAATGCTTCTGGAAACTGTTGCAAGGGGATTATTTGGGGGCAAGGTCCGATCTTCCACCATGCACTTATTGTGATCAAGAGACAGCACCCCGACGGTAAGGAACTATCTGTGGCGGGCTGTGAACGATGGCTGGGACCCGGGAAATAATCAAGACGGTATATCAGGATCAATCGGCTTTTCAGGGCATCAACAATACAGTGACGATGGAGCTGCCTTGTGGATAACACCACCGATCTGATTTTTTCTGCAAGCAGGTACTATCAATTATTCAGGTTTAAATACGAATGATGTTTTTTGATCAGATGGTATTGGCAATTGTCTTGTTAAAAATTGTGCTATCTGTAGTGGTGACGACGGCTATGTCGGACAGCTTGGCGGGCATTCACTGGTCAAATCCTCGTGCGATGCACGTGAAGTTTTCCACCTGGAATGCATCACAGAATGGCTTGAAAGTGCACAACAGTCGGCAAGAAGTCTTGACCAACGCCAATGTATATGCAGGCAACCGGCACTGCCATTGATTCGTATTGACGGTAAGAAACTGCTTGACGACGAATCCCGTTATTGTGGAACCCAGATATACGCCTTTGATGATAGCTGTTCGTTGGGGCAAAATTGAGCGCCTGAATCGTCGGAGCGGATATCAATGTCGCTGCTGACTGCGGTACAAGGGCACTGCATATAGCCGCTTCCTGGAGTCGGACTGAGTGCCTGAAAAAGGTGCTGGCGATGAATGCGGATATTAATGTGAAAATTCGTACAAGTGGCGCTACACCCCCGCATATAGCTGCCAGGAGGCTGTCCAAGAATAGACTGCCCTACGCGGCAACTGCTCCTGCGTTGCTCTAGCTCCTGCATCC
>NZ_JAHHPO010000786.1 GCF_024606365.1 Endozoicomonas sp. ONNA2 | reverse complement strand
TTAGCCTCAATTTCTCGCAATCCTCGCTACGGGCGCTATTCTCGGACAGCCTCCTAGAGTTTCTGAATAAGAAAAACCTGGTCATTTGACTCAGTCCGGGAAATGGACGCTGCCCGCTGCCTGAAAATCCCGGTTTAATTGCTCGGCAAAAGCCTTGACCCGCTGCCAGTCGGTAAATTCGCTATTGCAGGAAACGTCCGTCGGCCCCCCGGTGAGTTTCATAATCAGGCGAATCATCTGCTTATCCAACCAACGGTATCGGGTATACAGCAAGGCACCGGCAAACACTTCCACCCGATCCGGTGTCCAGGAAATCTGGTTCAGGAATTTTTGCAGATAACGGTTGTTATGGGGCTCCTGTCGTTCAGGCTTTCGGGCAGTCAGGTTGACGGAAAAAAAGTAACCCGCAATGGTTGCCAGTTGATCGCGGTATTTTTCAATAAACCGGTAACACTCTTTATGGTGCCTGCCATAACGGATCGAGCTACCGAGAATAACACCATCATAAGATTGCAGTGAGAAGTCGTCTTTCAGATCAGCAATGACACTGACAAACGTCTCATGACCAGCCCGGGCCAGGCAATAGCCAATTCTTTCGGTAATTTTTCGGGTCTGACCTTCACACCCCTGGTACAATTACGCTATACGGGACATATCTATCTACGTGGGCAATCATAAAATCAATATCCGATAATAACCGGGTTATCAGTCAGTCGTGTTAACACAGATCAACAAAGCGGGGAATAGCAGCTTCCGGCCAGAAGCCCTTATTTTTTTTGTAAAACTGTTATTTCTCTCCTATCTTAACCTGATGGTTTTGCCAGATTATTCGTCCACTGACTTATGGATCGGAAAATATTCTGGCAACATCGACGTTTATAAATTCCCTGGGAAAAAGCAGTAACCGGAGCTACACCATGACCCACACTTACGAAACCTTGCCTGACAACGTCAAGCTGTATTCAGCACAAGAACTACAGAAGGTTCTCTACAGTGCCATTGACCTGAACATGCAAGTCAAAGAGTCCCACTGGACCATGGCAGGTCGGGAGTTTCTCTCTGTACACCGTTTGTTCGACGAAGTGGCGGAGATTATCGAAGATACCATTGACGATATCGCCGAGCGGATGGCCCAGCTCGGGCACAAGCCGGATGGCACCCTGCAGAAGGTAGCGGAAAAAAGTACGCTGCCCACGTACCCGAACTCATTCAGCTCCATCGATGAGCATATTGAGGTGATTAGCCAGCGTCTGGCCTTTGTCACCGGTCAGGCACTGCAGGCTATGGCCCATATGGAAGAAAATGGAGACCCCATTTCCGTCGACCTGCTGACCGCAAGAACACGGGAAATCGATAAACTGACCTGGCTGGTTGAATCCCACCTGCCGCCGAAAAAATAGTTTTTTTTGAATCTCAATACCCCACAAGAGAAAGAAATTACCACGGAGGCACAGAGAACAGAAAAAAAGGTTTTCCTCTGTGACTCTGTGGCTAAAGCTTTCATCAGGGTGACAAACCATCGATTTGTGGTTCAAACCATGCAAAGATACTTATGCCGCAGGAATAGCCACAGGCCTGAACCAATGACGACAGAACTGCATATAAATTCCGTAGGGACGGCCCATGACCAGCATCGCCCCCATCTGCCCTGTGCAAGCAACCAGCAACTGCTCCAGACTAACCCCGGTGGACAATAACAGTGATGCATACAGCGGAATCTGGAACGACAGAAACGCCAGGGCATCAAGCAGCATGATTTGCATAAAACCATTACCGATACAGCGGCCACGATCCATCAGCCAGTCACGATACAGGCCATAAGCTCTTGCCGTTAACAGATTAACGGGAATACTCATCAGACGGGATTGCAGGGACTGTTCAAAACTCAACCCTGCCAGCAGTTCAACGCACATACCTGCGACAATGCCAAAGGTAATCATGGCAAAGGTATCTGCCAACATATCCCGATTGAGAGCCATCTCTCTCACTCCTGAAACAATGAACCCTGATTGGGCAAAAAAAGCACAAAAAAACCCGTACTGATTCTGTGATGAACCGGTACATTCTTTTCAAGTTAAATAGAATCCGTCAGCCTGTTCAGGAGGTTGTGAAGACCCTTTCGCAGGTAAAACCCGGGATCTGACCAGCAGAAAACTGAACCAAAACAGCTGCATTCAGGCAGTGAAAAATATAGCTGGATAAAGCAAAAAAC
>NZ_JAHHPO010000785.1 GCF_024606365.1 Endozoicomonas sp. ONNA2 | reverse complement strand
ACCAGAGTGGAGACTTTTCCCATTTCTATGTCCAGAAACAGCTTATTGAATTTCTCTTACCGAGAGGCTTTCTTTATAGCGGCAGGAAAGTCACCCTCTGGTTTTCTGGATATTGCAAAGGCTGCGGTAAAAGGTAGGATAGCTTGTGGTTGAAAAAAACTAATCATAGAGGATGTGACCATGAGTAAGCTTTATGGGGTGCCACTGTCACCCATGGTTCGAAAAGTACTGCTGGCTCTTGAAATAAAACAGATTGATTATCAACTGGTGCCGGTTACCCCGTTTATGAAGCCAGAAGGCTTTGAAAAAATCAGTCCCCTGAAAAAAATTCCTGCCTGGCAAGACGACAAGGTGACTCTTGCGGACTCCACAGTGATCTGTGAGTACCTTGAGGACCGTTATCCAAAACAGGCGCTCTACCCAACAGCAGCCTGAGGAAAAAGCGAAGGCTCGTTGGCTGGAAGAGTATGCCGATACCGTGATGCTGCCAGTACTGGGAACGGCCTTTTTTGAGCGGGTTGCCAAGAAGCTGATCAACCAGCCTGCTGACGAAGACAAGGTGCAGGAAGTTTTACAAACCAAACTGCCAAAGACTTGCGTTTATCTGGAATCTCAGGTGCCGGAAACGGACTTTCTGTTTGGGGTAGATCTTCAGTTAGCGGATATCGCACTGGCTACTCACTTTATTAATCTCGCCCATGCAGGAGTCCAGATTGACTCTGCCGAGTATCCGGGGCTGGCGGCTTATATTGAGCGGATTTTCCAGCACCCGGCCGTGGCTCACCGGATTGCAGAAGATAAAAAAGTGTTTGGCGCCAAGTGATCGCGGGATTAAAAAGTTTTATTTATTACCACCATTTATTACCACCAAGGCACAGAGAAGAGCCTTCTTTGTGCCTTGGTGTCTTTGTGGTGGAAAAATAAACATCGCCTATTTTAAAAACGCCGGATGGCTATTAATTCTGGAATGGATAGACAGAACCCAGGTCAAGAATTTGTGTCAGCTCATCCAGGGCAGTTCGCGATTCTGTCAGTAAAAGTGGGTCTGCCAGGTCTTGTTCCGACAAATGGTCACGATAGTGCTTTTTGACCCAATTATTAAGGGATGAAATACGCTGGTCGTTAATCAGGCACTGTTGATTGGTCGCTGCCAGTTCTTGCTCATTCAATACCACTCTCAGCCGCAGGCAGGCCGGGCCACCCCCGTTATTCATACTCTGGCGCAGATCAAAAACCTTCAAATCGGTAATCGGGCAACTTGAGTCGTTTAGTATGCCTTGCAGGTAACCCCAGACGGCAGGCTCATGTTCACACTCGGACGGGACAACGATCATGGTCCCGCCATCTTCCAACGACAGCAGTTGGCTATTGAACAGGTAGCTGCCTATGGCCTGTGCTACTGAAACTTGTTGTTCGGCTACTTCAACAATATGAAAGTCCAGATGAAAGTCCAGATTAAAACCCAGCGATCCATAAGCCTTCGTTAATGACTCATAGACTGCAGTCTGACCCACAAACGCCTGTTCATGACAGAACAGCAGGTTGCGGTTGCCCACAGCGATCACATCATTATGAAACACGCCCTGATCGATGACCGCCGGGTTTTGTTGGGCAAAGACCAGCCTGGTCGGATCAAGCTGATGCAGGCGGGCGATAGCCTGGCTGGCTTCAAGACTCTGACGGGCAGGGTATTTCTGTGGTGAGATCACTTGCGGGTTAAAGGCTTCCCGGCCATAAACAAAAAATTCAACGCCTTGAGCGCCATAGTCATGGCAAAAACGGGTGTGGTTCGCGGCGCCTTCATCACCAAAGTCGTTGTTGGCTGGCAGGGCCTGGTGGTGCATAAAATGGTCAGGGTTTTTAAACGTCGATTTTAGTATTTTTCCGGTAACGTCATGTTCAATGGAGCGGTGGAATTTATTGATTAAGTTAGCCGGCGTGAAATGGACTTTGCCATCAGCGCAATCAGCACCGGGAGAGACCGTCGCTGCATTGGCGCTCCACATACTGGAAGCGGAGCAGCAGGCTGCCAGCACTGCTGGCATCTGTTCAGCCGCATCGGCAAGGACCCGTAAATCACTGCCCGTGAAACCGAGCCTTCTCAGGATAGCGATGTCCGGGCGTTCCTGGGGAGCTAACACGCCCTGGACAAAGCCCAGTTCACTGAGGGCCCTCATTTTCTCCAGACCCTGCAGAGCCGCTTCTCTTGGGTTTGCTACTTTGCCTGCATGATGGATTGAGGCCCTGTTGCCTCGGGATAACCCGGCATAGTTGTGGGTAGGGCCCACCAGACCGTCAAAGTTGGCTTCTATGGTTTTCATTATTGACTGATTGACCATTGATTCCTTGGGGACTGTCTACAAATCCAGCCCGGGTGCCAGTTCTTTGGGCATACACAGTGTTTCCGACTCCACACTGGCCACTGGGTAAGCGCAGTAATCGGCCGCAAAATAGGCGCTGGGGCGGTGGTTGCCACTGTCACCGGGGCCGCCAAACGGTGCGGCGCTGCTGGCACCGGTGATGGGACGGTTCCAGTTAACGATCCCCGCGCGTATTCTCTGTAAAAAGTACTGGTACTGCTCCGGTGCCTCGCTGAACAATCCGGCAGAGAGACCAAAACGGGTGTTATTGGCTTCTGCAACGGCTTCTTCAAACGTATCATAGCGGATAATTTGCAAAAGCGGCCCAAAGTACTCTTCATCCGGGCGGTCTGTGATATGAGTCACATCAATAATACCCGGAGATAGCAGTCCGGTGCCGACTTGCAGATGGGTTGCCAAAAGCAGGCTTTCGCCCCCCAGGTTTTGCAGTGTTTGCTGGGCTGCCAATAGTTGTTTGGCTGCCGCTTCAGAGATCAGTGCTCCCATAAAGGGTGCTTGTTGGTCATCCCATTGCCCCACTTTGATGTTGGCCGCAGCGGCTGTAAGTGCGTCTACAAACTCATCCCCCCAGGGGGTGGCAGGAACCAAAAGGCGGCGGGCACAGGTACAGCGCTGACCGGCGGTAATAAATGCTGAATGGATAGTGTCGTGTACTGCGGCTTTGGTATCGGTCATCTCGGTGACAATCAGCGGATTGTTGCCGCCCATTTCCAGCGCCAGGATTTTTCCCGGCTGGCCGCCGTATTGCTGGTGGATCATCTTGCCGGTGTTTGAACTGCCGGTGAAAAACAGACCATCAAGACCCGGGTGCCCGGCCAGAGCCATGCCAGTTTCTTTCTCTCCCTGAACCAGATTGATAACGCCATCGGGTATTCCCGCTTGCTGCCAGAGTTTCAACGTGTATTCGGCAACCGCCGGTGTTAATTCGCTGGGCTTGAACACCACCGTATTGCCCGCCAGCAGAGCGGGCACAATATGCCCATTGGGGAGGTGGCCCGGAAAGTTGTAGGGGCCAAATACCGCAACAACGCCGTGTGGCTTGTGACGAATCACGGCTTTTCCGACAGGCATGGCATTTTCAACCGTCCCCGTTCGCTCATGGTAGGCTGTTATCGAAACGGCGATTTTGCCCACCATGGCAGCCGCTTCCGTTTTCGCTTCCCACAGCGGCTTACCGGTTTCTCTGGCAATGAGTTCCGCCAAAGCCTCTTTGTTCTGCTCCAGCTCGTTGGCAAACGCGTTAATCAACGCCTCCCGCTCCTGGAGAGGGCGAAAAGCCCAGTGATGATTGGCTTCCCGGGCAGCGTTTATCGCCTGATCGACTTGTTCTGCAGTGGCACTGGCACCGTGCCAGAGGGTATTGCCTGTTCCCGGATTTTCTGATGAAAAGGGTTTGCCATTTGCCTTGAGCCACTGGCCATTGATAAACAGGCATTGTTCATTGGTGTTTGACATGGTCTTGATCCTCGCAATTTGTTGACTATTCACTGGATAAAGGCACTACCCGCAGTAATTGGCCTTCTTCAATGTCAAGTGCTGAAGCCTGTTGGCTGGTAATTTGGACGAACTCCAGTCCTTCGTAGGAGAGATTGCCCATGATACAGCGAAACCCGGTCAACTCACTATTGGCCATCAGCCAGCGGCGCTGATCCGTGGTATTGCTGGTCACAATTTTAACCTTGTACTGTCGTGAATCCCGGACTGTGCGTACATCCTTTACCCTGGCTTCCAGTAGCGGACCCGCATCAAAAATATCCACATAGCCGGTGTAATGGAATCCTTCATACTCCAGCAGATACCGGGCAGGTGTTGTGCTTTCATGGGTAATACCAATGACTTCCCTGGCGTCATCGGGCAGTAAATTGGTGTAGATTGGATGGCGAGGCATCAGCTCGGCAATAAACGCCTTATCGAGGGTGGATTGGCGATCAGCCTCGGCAAAGTCCACTGCAAAGAAGTGTCGACCCAGGGCTTCCCAGAACGGGGAAACTTCCCGATCATCACAGGCGCCACGCATCTCGGCAAAGAGGTCTTCAGCAAACAGCTCTGGAAAAGCCGCCATAAACAACAGACGACTTTTTGAAAGAAAGGCACCGTTTTTCGAGTGACGATACTTTGGCAGCAGAAAGAGCGTACACAGCTCTGAAAAGCCGGTATGGTCACTGCAAAGCATCAGGGTATCCACCATGGTATAGACATCCAGTTGTTGTGAGGCATGAACCTGCTTGCTCACCTTGTAGTTATACCAGGGCGCGTCAAGTCCCACAGCGGACTCTATACCCGCAGTACCCACTACCTGGCCGGTTTCGGTATCTTCCATCACAAAAAGATAGAGGTTATTTTTCTGTTGTGCTTCAGAAGTACTTTTTTTCTGCGATGTTTCATGCCAGGCCTGCTTTAGGGAGGTGAGTGCCCATGCCAGTTTATTATCAACCATGGGACGGTGTGGTTGCAGGGAAGTGAATCCGGCGCCGGTCTGGTTGGCGATTTGCCAGAGAGCTTCACGGTCCTGCTCATGTATGGGGCGAATAACAATCATAGTCAGACTTTGCCTTTGTTTTAGTAGTCAGTGAGTTATCGCGACACAAATGCCCGAAGCACGTGAAAATATTTTGCGCCGCCTTCAAGGAGGCTGTCCGAGAATAGGCTGTCATCCCCGCCACGGGGACGCTCAGTCGGGCGCTATTCCCGGACAGTCTCCAGGAATGAAAAATGGTTAAGCAAAATATTTTTCACGGCAAAGAGATTTGGAAAAGTTACTTGATGATGGAAAGATCACACAAACAGAAGAAAATGCATCTATAGTTTAGCTTCAATAATTTAACAAATGGTACTGCTTCGTGCATTTAGTTCAGGGCGTGGTAAAAACAGTTCTGCAAAAACACCTATGATTCAGCCTCCTGTCCAACTACCGGAAGTTCCACGGTCTTGTGAATCCAGTGAATCTCCTTCTGTGCTGCCTGAAATTGGCAGTATTTCACCTGGTGAAGTTGACGGGACCTATATCAAAAAAGAACCTTTCTCTGTTGCTGAGCGTTGCAAGTCGCTGTTCAACAGGGTTATCTGTGCCGTAGAAACGAGCCTGTGGCATGTTATGGACGCCTTCAACTGGGCGGGGTATCTGGCAGTCTGGGCCATGGCTGGTGCTACTTTTATGGTTGGTATGATGGCATTACCGGTCATTCTGAAATCTGCCCTGACCGGCATCATTATTATGACTTGTGAAGCGATAGGGGAAGCCGTATTGCGCTACTATGCCAGTGATCAGTTCCCGACGGATCGCCTGCCGGTACTGTTGGACAAAATCCCCATAGAAAAGCTGCCTGTTCTTGGGGACTTTTTAAGCTTTCGGTGGCTGAGATACCTGCCGTTTCAGGCAGAGCGATGTGATGAAAATAAACTGACCTATTTTGGCAGTCGAATGGTGGCCGGTGGCGTCTATGGCAGCTTGCTTGGTTTTTTCACATCGTTAATCACCCTGTCTCCCTACAGTATCCTGGCTACGGGAGCATTAGCCACTGGCATCGCGTTTGGCCTGAGGTGTCTGGGATGTACCAAGGTGGCCCTGGACTTTGTCTTTCTCTCCAACCATGAAATGAATGAGGGTCGTCTTTACCATAAAGATAACGTTATCAATCGTACCATCAGAGACCGTTTGGTTGGGAATACAGAGTCGTCTAATTATTTTCCCATGCCGCCACCCGGGAATATTGATGCAGCGTTACAACTATTGAATATACGGCAGAATATAGACGCGTTGACCAAGGACGAGATTCATCAGGCGGCAGAAGCCCGTTGCCATGAAAAAGCGCAGTCAGGACTACCCGCAGAACTGTTTGATCGAGAGGTTAGCCTGATCAAACACGCTCAGGAACAGTTGTATCGACTGGTCACACAACGGGATTTGCAGGATGCAAGACAGCGGGAGTTGCAGACGAAGCTGGTTCGTCTGGCTCAACAACAAGAGAAAACAGACCGGAATTTACTGGGTTTGCCGGCAGAGGGTGAACTGACACACCAGCAGGTTGAAGCGGGTTACCGACAGGCCCTGGATGATTATGAGCGCTACAGGGATCAGGACATCAATGAGATTGACCGGGCGGCTGCACGGTTGAGAGAGGCCAATAGCAATAGGAGGCTGTCCGAGAATAGACTGCCCTACTGCGGCGACAGCAAATTGGTCTAAA
>NZ_JAHHPO010000070.1 GCF_024606365.1 Endozoicomonas sp. ONNA2 | reverse complement strand
CCATAGTTCCAGAATTAGAGTGAAATGGGAAAGTTATTTTTAGACAATTCCTTACTAATGCACACCTGAAAATAATTGTTGAAACTTTTCAGGAAGAATGGTGTCAAACTTAGTGATAAATAAACAAACCTTATCATGGAGAATTTTTATGGACTCGATTCGTGCTTGTTTGGGTGCCACTATATGTCGCCCCGGCTGGGGACCGTTTACAGGTGGTGTCACCGCGCTCGGTGCAATTGTTGGTGGAGTTGCTGGTACGGTCACTGGAATTGAAGCCGGACCTTTGGCGGGGTTAGCTGCTGGAGAGACTGTAGGATGTGCCGCGGGGCTGGGTGCGTGCGGAGGAGCGGTCGCTGGCCTTGCAGTAGCCGGTACATGCCTTTACTGTCGTTGTAAGGATGAGGACGATACTCAAAGCCAACAAGAGACCGCCCTTGATTCCAGAAATATCACACAGCAACCAGGTCGGGTGAACTATATCAATAAACCCCACTCGCGTGCCAGTTCAGGCAGGGGTCGCATTTCATTAGACCCCTTTCTTGCCCTTGCCAGTTACAGCGGACACTATCTTGGTGCATCCCATGATGGCGGTTATAGCAGCAGTCATGGTGGATGCTTTGACGGCGGTCATAGTGGTTGTGATGGTGGCGGTGGTGGATGCGGCGGTGAGTGAAAGAAGCTCACCATTCACAGTTTTCGCACCTGAATGGATGTAGATGTAGCACCCTTGACATTAGCCTGAACTCCAGGATGCTGTCCGAGAATAGCACCCGTAGCGAGGACGGCAGAAAATTGAGGATAAAAATTCGATTTTGTGAGGTGAATAACAGGGCTATTTGCCGAACAAAAGTGGATTTTTAGACCAATTTGCTGTCGACGCAGTAGGGCAGGCTATTCTCGGACAGCATCCCAAGGGTCGGACGAAATACCCCATCTGATATAGTGCAAATACATTGATTATAAATACGGTGTAATGATCGGAAATTTCTATCGCCAAAGGTTAAATTCTCAGGCTAGAATACTATTCCCTTGATTACCTTTGGAGCCTTGCGTGGTTACGCTTGTTGCGTATGTGGTCATCGCTATTGCGGTGTCCTTTATTTGTTCGGTATTTGAAGCCGTCCTACTCAGTATCTCTCCGGCCTATGTGGTTAGCCTTGAACAGAAAAACAGCAAATGGGCGAAAATTGTCCGGGAGCTGCATGATCATATTGACCGCCCCCTGGCCGCTATCCTTACCCTGAATACCATCGCTCATACCATCGGTGCGGCAAGTGCGGGTGCCCAGGCGGCGAAAGTCTTTGGTGATGCCTCTGTTGGTGTTTTTTCAGCCGTGCTGACCTTGCTGATCCTGGTATTGTCTGAAATTATCCCAAAGACCATTGGTGCGTCCTGGTGGCAGTCCCTGGTTCCGGTAATGGCCGTTGGTGTGCGCTTTATGGTCAAGCTGCTGCTGCCCATTATCTGGATTACCGAGTTGTTGACCAGCAAGCTTGGCCCGAAGGACAAAACCAATCCTTTTCTGCGTGATGAAATTCAGGCCATGGCTGATCTTGGCTTTCAGGTTGGCGCACTTCAGGGTGTTGAATCTGAGCTGATGAAAAACATGCTGAAGTTCCGTGATCTCCAGATTGTGGAAATCATGACCCCTCGCTCAGTGCTGTTTTCGTTGCCAGAATCGACCACCACCGATGCTTATATGAATGAGTTCACTGGTTCCAGCTTCTCACGTATCCCTGTGTACGGTGAAGATCCGGATGATATCAACGGCTTTGTCATGAGAAACGACATTCTGCTCTCCCACCTTCGGGAAGGTGGCAATACCACTCTTGAAAGCCTGAAACGTCCGATTATTGCCGTGCTGGAAAAGGAGCCACTGCCAAAACTCATGGCCACTTTCCTGGAAAAACGCAGTCATATCGCCATGGTTGTCACCGAATATGGCGATATCCGGGGTATCGTGACACTGGAAGACATGATTGAAACTCTGCTTGGCCACGAAATCGTCGATGAAAGTGACGAAGTTGTGGATATGCAACTGGCAGCTAAAACCAAGTGGGCTCATCGCCTGACAGCGACCAGTCCCTGAAGGCCTTCATTTCCATGAGATGGGCAGGAGAGGATGAGCATAAAAGCCTTGAACCACAAAGACACGGAGTCACAAATGCTCATGGCAAGTGAAAATATTTTTCACGGCAAAAGAAGCGTTTTTTTGCTTGCCTGTCGTTGTTCAGGCAAGCCCATAAAAAATTCTGTTGCTTTGTTATTTCCGTCTTACACTTCTTCTTTTTGCCACGGAGGAAAAGATTATTTCTATTTCCGTGGCAATATTTTTTCCTGACTAAATGGCATGCCAAATATGGAAGTTATTTCAGAAATGTTTCTTAAGGAGGAGCTGTAGAATGAGAAAATGATTTCATTTGCTTAGCTACTGACAGCCGGTTGCACAGATATACTCCGTCTGGCAGCCGCCATCATGAACCAGATTAATGTCGCAATGGCTGCAACAATCCCCACGGGGTAGGAAATGCCAGCAGTCAGGCCAAGTCCTTCTGGTGCCATCAAAATATAGGTAGTACACACTGCAGTCATAAAGGTTGCCGGAAGTGAAGCCAGCCAGTGGCTTTTTCCCTGATGAACCATATACATGGCAGATGCCCAGAGAACAATGGTAGCCAGCGCTTGATTAGAAAACGCGAAATAACGCCAGATAATATTGAAGTCGATATAGGTCAGGGCAAAACCAACGGCAAAAACGGGAACTGCCAGCATTAACCGGGTCCTGGTGCTCGACTGGCTGATGTTACACGCATCGGCAAAGATCAGTCGCACACTTCTAAAGGCTGTATCACCAGATGTAATGGGGCAGACAATAACACCAAGGATTGCCATCATACCACCAACAGTACCCATCAAGCCGACAGAAACTTCATTGACTACCAGGCCCGCACCACCTTTTGCCAGCACTTCATTAAGGCCTTCCAGACCATTGGGAAAGAAGGCCATCGCAGCTGCAGCCCAGATCAGGGCCACTACAGCTTCAGCAACCATGGCGCCAAAGAAAACCCGACGACCATACCTCTCAGTTGGCAGACAGCGTGACATCATCGGGGATTGGGTTGCGTGGAATCCACTGATGGCGCCACAGGCAATGGTGACAAACAGCATTGGCCAGACAGGTTGACCTTGTGGATGTGAGAGCGGGTCGGTAATTTCTGGAATTGGCAGACCTTTTATCAGCATCATGCCGCCAACGCCAACAGCCATGATTAACAGTGTCAGGCCGAAGACCGGGTAAATTTTGGAAATGACTTTATCCACAGGCATAACGGTAGCAATAAAGTAATAAGCCAGGATAATGGCCAGCCAGAAGCTGGTATTGGCAAAAATGCCCTCCATACCCAGGTTAGCCAGCAACCCTGCGGGCCCCACCATAAAGACAACGCCCACCAGTACCAACAGCACCACAGAAAAGCCGCGCATCAGCTTGCGGGCACCTTCGCCCAGGTAAAGCCCGACAATTTCAGGGATTGACTGTCCCTGCTGACGGACAGAGAGCATGCCTGAGAAGTAGTCGTGAACTGCGCCACCAAATACACAGCCAAAAGCGATCCAGAGAAATGCGGATGGGCCGTACAGCGCCCCCATAATGGCACCGAAAATAGGACCAAGACCGGCTATATTGAGAAACTGGATCAGAAAAATCTTGTGCCAGGGCAGAGGCACAAAATCGACTCCGTCGGTAAGGGCATGTGCCGGAGTTACCCGGTCCGGATCAGCCCCAAAGTGACGATCGACCCATTTCCCGTAGACCAGATAGCCTACGATCAAAACTGCTAATGCACCAAGAAAACTGAACACTTTTACTACCTCGCTAAGCGCTGTCAGGCCAGGGCTGACCACAAAACGGTGGAAAGCCAACCACTGAAATTATTGTAAAACCTTATTTATGCTGGACAGAAAATCAACAATATTGATTTTGTGCGCAACGTAACAATTTGTTTATATGTTTTTTCCATAAAAATAAGGTATTAAATTTAAAAAAAGAATTAAGGTTTCATGGTTCAAGAATTACTCCCCTCTGCCTTATGGAACCAGATCCTGGCTTTATGCGGATCTTTCGGAAAGCCAACTCCACCACGCTCATGCAGGCAACCAAGGTTGTGCATTGCTTTGGTATTGCCCAACCCGGACGATTCCAGGTACAACCCCTCCGCTTTGTACAGATCAGCCGGAATGCCTTCGCCGCCATGCTGATACACAAAGCCCGGGTCGTTCATGGCAGGAATATAACTCAGCTCAACCGCCTTCAGGTACAGCCCTGTGCTTTACGCAGATCTTTCGGGAAGCCGTGCTTGCCACAATGGAACAGTTCCCCCAGTCTGTAAAAACCAATCGGGTCGGATCCTCCCCAGCTGGTCAGTAGTAGAAGAACATCGTAGTGCTCATTGAAAGTGGCCTGGGACATTGGGGTATTCCCCACCGTTTTATCCGCATCAACGTTCGCCCCCCGAGTCAGCAAGGCCCGGATGGTACCGATATCGCCCACCTTTGCTGCGTTGATCATTTGACACTGCCAGTCTGGGGGCAGGGTGAGGATTTCCGCCTCGACAACCTCAATGGTTGTACGCCCGACAGGGCAGGTCAGATAATCTATTCTCCAGGTGGCAAGGCAGTCAAGGTGGAATTTATGCCCACAGGGCCTGACAATGGCGATCTGTCTGCCTGCAAACTCCGGGCTTTCAAAATTGTATAAGTCATCACGGCAGACCGGACAAATTCCGGTCTCGCTGGTTGCAGCTAATGGCGTGGATGGGACGCTGTTCATGTCAGGTACTGCCTAAGGTGTTTGGGCGTTTTTTCTCTTAGACCAGATATATCCCAAAAAGATCCCATACCAAGATAAATATCAGAAAAAAGGCCTGTTGCCACACCGTGCCTGTTTGGTGGCAGCAAGGCCGGATCGGCATACTGCCTGTGCCCAACGACCAGTCTGGTTCAGCCCTGCACTGTCGGTCATTAGCAATATTGGCTCCGTTATTGCTGCTGGCATAAACCATTGCTTATGAGTGGCTTGGTAGCAGCCCGGTGGGCATATACACACTCAACTCACCACTGGCCACCAGCCCGGAGGCCTTTTGGATATCAGGGAAGAAATACCGGTCCTGGTCATAGAACGGGATATCCTTTCTCACTGTTTTCATGACTCGCTGCAAGGTTTCCGAGGTTTTGCACGGCTTCCTCATATCCACTCCCTGGGCCGCCGCCAACAATTCAATACCCACAATAGATGCCGTATTACAGTTCATCTCACGTAAACGGCGTGCCCCATAAGTGGCCATGGATACGTGGTCTTCCTGGTTGGCAGAAGTGGGCAGGCTATCGGCGACTGAGGGATGGCAGAGACAGCGGTTCTCGCTGGCCAGTGCTGCAGCGGTGTTATGGGCAATCATAAAGCCGGAATTGACGCCGCTGTTTTTCACCAGAAAGGGCGGCAACCCACTCAGGTGTTGATCCACCAGCAGCGCAATGCGTCGTTCACTGATGGCACCGATTTCGGCAATGGCCAGGGCCAATGCTTCGGCAGCCATGCCCGTTGGCTCTGCGTGAAAGTTACCGCCGGAGAGTATCTCATTTTGTTCAGCAAAGACCAGGGGGTTATCTGTGACACCGTTAGCTTCCACTGCGAGCAGGCCTGCAGCATAACGCATCTGCTCCAGGCAGGCCCCCATCACCTGGGGTTGGCAGCGCAGTGAGTAGGGGTCCTGTACCTTGTCGCAATCTATGTGGGCCTGTTCAATGTCACTGTGGTCCAGCATGGTGCGGTAGGCATGGGCAATATCAATTTGCCCTTGTAACCCCCGTGCCTCGTGAATGCGAGGGTCAAAAGGACGACGGCTGGCCATGGCAGCCTCAATAGAGAGGCTTCCGGCGACGATAGCCGATGCCATTAAATCCTCTGCGCCAAACAGTCCCTGCAAGGCAAAGGCTGTGCTGGCCTGAGTACCATTGAGCAGTGCCAGCCCTTCTTTCGGGGCCAGCTTCATTGGCTCCATACCGGCGTAGGTCAGGGCTTCCACCGCAGGCAACTGCTGACCATCCACCAGGGCATGACCTTCACCCAGTAATAAACAGCTCATATGAGCCAGCGGCGCCAGATCACCACTGGCCCCCACCGACCCCTTCTCGGGTACGCAGGGATAAACCCCCAGGTTAATCAGTTGCATCAGTGCTTCGATCAATTCCAGCCTCACCCCCGACAGTCCCCGGGCAAGGCTGTTAATTTTCAATACCATCATCAGGCGAACAGTGCTTTCAGCCATATATTGGCCGACACCGGTGGCGTGGGAAAGGACAATACTTCTCTGCAAATCTTCCAGTGCCTGGTCCGGAATCCGGGTGCTGGCCAAGAGACCAAAACCGGTATTGATGCCATATACGACCCGGTTCTCAGCCAGTGCCTGATTGACACAGGCAACACTCTGGTTAATGGCCGGGTAACAGGCCGGGTCCAGCTTGAGCTGCACCTCATAACGACTGACCTTGCGCAGGTCACTGAGCGACAGCTGTCCGGGGGTAATCACTAACTCATTCATGCCTGGCTCTCCTTACGCTGAGGGCTCTCCTTACGCTGAGGGCTCTCCTTACGCTGAGGGCTCTCCATGGGCAGGTCCAGATCATTGTCCAGCGCACACTCACGGGCAATGTCGTACCCTGCATCGGCATGGCGCATGACCCCGGTTCCGGGGTCATTCCATAGTACCCTGCCCAGCTTTTCCCGGGCTTCATCGGTGCCATCGGCGACAATCACCACTCCCGAATGCTGGCTGTAACCAATACCCACACCACCACCATGATGGATACTCACCCAGGTTGCCCCCGAGGCCGTATTCAACAGCGCATTCAGCAGCGGCCAGTCAGAGACGGCGTCACTGCCATCGAGCATACCTTCGGTTTCCCGGTTAGGGCTGGCAACCGAACCAGAGTCCAGATGATCACGGCCAATCACCACTGGCGCACTCAGCTCGCCACTGGCCACCATATCGTTAAAGGCTTGCCCGAGGCGGGCCCGATCTTGCAAACCGACCCAGCAAATTCGGGCTGGCAGCCCCTGGAAAGCGATACGCTCTCTGGCCATATCCAGCCAGTTATGAAGATGGGCATCGTCAGGAATCAGCTCTTTGACTTTCTGATCAGTCTTGTAGATATCTTCCGGGTCACCGGACAGGGCTGCCCAGCGGAAAGGTCCAATCCCCTGGCAGAACAGTGGCCGAATATAGGCGGGTACAAAACCGGGGAAGTCAAAGGCGTTTTCTACCCCAACCTCTTTTGCCATTTGTCTGATGTTGTTGCCGTAATCGACGGTTGCCGCCCCGCGCTTTTGCAGTGCCAGCATGGCCCGCACCTGAATGGCCATGGACTCCCGGGCAGCCCTGCTGACCGCTGCTTCATCGGCCTGACGGCGTTCACTGGCCTGTGCCAAGGTCCACCCTTTGGGCAGATAACCATTCAATGGGTCATGGGCTGATGTCTGGTCCGTCACCACATCCGGGGTAATATTGCGCTCGACCAGCTCGGGGAATATATCAGCGGCATTGGCCAGCAAACCCACTGAAATTGCTTTACCTGCCGATTTGGCCTGTTCAATCAGCGCCAGCGCTTCATCCAGCGTCCTGGCTTTTTTATCCAGGTAACGGGTTTTCAAGCGGAAGTCGATTCGCGACTCATCCACTTCACAGGCCAGCATGGAAAAACCCGCCATGGTCGCCGCCAGAGGCTGAGCGCCGCCCATACCACCAAGACCACCGGTGAGAATCCATTTGCCCGAAGCATCGCCACAGAAGTGGGTTTTGGCCATGGCCACAAAGGTTTCGTAGGTCCCCTGCACAATGCCCTGGGAACCGATGTAAATCCAGGAACCGGCGGTCATCTGGCCATACATCATCAGGCCTTGTTTATCCAACTCATGGAAGTACTCCCAGTTGGCCCGGTAAGGCACAATATTGGAGTTGGCGATCAACACCCGGGGAGCACCTGAGTGAGTCTTGAATACCCCGACCGGTTTACCGGACTGCACCAGCAGTGTTTCATCGGTTTGCAGACGTTTCAGAGTTGCCACTATCTGGTCGTAGCAATCCCAATCCCGGGCAGCCCGGCCAATACCGCCATAAACCACCAGCTGTTCAGGATGCTCTGCCACCTCCGGATCGAGATTGTTCATCAACATACGCAAAGGGGCCTCTACCTGCCAGCTGCAGGTATTCAGTTCAGCGCCTCTGGGTGCCCGGATGATCCGGTCAGGATCAAATCGCCGATGACCATTACTGCCGATTTTGCCAGCGGGTTCTTTTCCACCGGCCATAAGCATCTTCGCCTGTTCACTTGCCATATTCACCATCCTCAATGTTACGCTGTTTTATTTTGGAACTATCGCATGCAAATTCGTTGTCCTGGAAATCTGTTGGTGTTCCTGTGATCCCAAATGTCGGCAGATCCTCAGGAAAACTGTAAATGGTCTCCCAGCCGGTATCGGTCACCGGGATGTACCAGCCTGGCCAGACTGACAACACCATGGCGACACCAGCTTCTTCTCGTGATTCTCAGACAGGGAGCAGCGGCTGCCATGGCCAGTGCCCCGGCGATGGCTTCCGAGGGCAATATCGCTTCCACGACATGGCTCGCTTCGGTCAGCGCAGCAACCCGATTCAAATAAACATTGGGCGTTTCCCGGGAAAAATCCTGCTTCAGGTAGTCCGAAGCAAACCTCGGGTTGATATGACGTTCTTCCCACTGCAGTGGCAGGCCATTTTCATAATGAACAACAATCGAATGAAAAACGCTAGCTGCCGCCGGTAACTCCAGAGCAACCGCAATGGCCTCAGACGCCTGTTCTTCTAATAGAAGCAATACCCGGTTGCTGTAACCATGCCCACGCTCCCTGATCTCGTCAGCAATATTTCTCACGGTCAGTATTGACGATTGTGGCTTTAGGGGAGCCACAAACGTACCCAGCCCCTGCTGGCGCATCAGCACACCCGAAGCCGTCAGCTCCTGCAGCGCCTTTCTGGCGGTCATCCGGCTCACCGAAAATTGCTGGCAGAGTTCATTT
>NZ_JAHHPO010000784.1 GCF_024606365.1 Endozoicomonas sp. ONNA2 | reverse complement strand
GATTGAGGTTGTTCCCGGTCAAGCTGAACGATATACCACCCCGGTCAATGCTGTTCATCCTGACATTGCCATCCAGGGTAAAGCTATCGAGCTGAAGCTGCAGCTTGTCTACGCTGAGACTTGTACCATTAGCGCTGAAATGACTGTCAAACGATAACCGGTTCAAGGCTTTTGGGTCCGTCATGGGAGGAAGCTGAACCTTGATCTGGTTCAGCAGATTGGCAAGGTTAAACTCGGCAACCCCCAGGTTGCCCTTAATCAGCATGGGCGTTTGCTGATATTGAACATGACCCACAATGCTCAGGCTTTCACCTTTTTTCACATCCGGCGTAGCACTGACCTTAAGGTTTTGAATGTCATAACGACCCGCTTCAAAATTAAACGTCATTTTGCCACTGATCTGTGAATTTACCACCAGATCAGGAATGGTGATGTGGGCTTTTAATTGAAAATCAAACGGCTGCTGATCGCGGATGGCTCCTGTGGTTAAACTGGCCTGGTCAATAATGTATTTCTGCCCACCAATCTGGTCGTCGTAGCTGATCAACAGGCCACTGACATTGACACTGGCAATATCCAGTATTATTGGCGCTGAGGCTGGTTCAGGCACAGGGGTTGGCTCCTCTCCCCCGGGTGTTGGATGTTCAGTGGGCTTTGGCGCACTGACCTGCCAGTTGCCCTTGCCTTTGCTATTCTTGACCAGCGTTAATTCCAGCCCTTTCAGCTCAAAGGTCTGCATTTCAATGCGTTTACTGATTAAGGGAATCAACTTCACACTGACTCTGGCAGAGTCCAGTTGCGCCAGTTGTGAATTATTGGCCCCTGCGACGCTGACAGCCTCAAGCGCAAGGCCAACCCGGGGGAATATTGACCAGCCAATGGGCCCGTTGATACTGACTTTCAGTCCCGACTGGTCATAGACAAGCCGGGTGATTTCATCACGATACTGGTTGGGGTCGATAATGCGTGGCAGCAGTGTTGCCGCGATAACACCCAGCAAAACCACCGCCGCCAGCAGCACGGCAATGAACTTGAGAATGCGTTTCATGGGAAACCTCAGGATCTGTGCAGGAGTGATTACCTATCTTACCCTGATACTTAAGGTCATCAAGGGTAAAACAGGTGTATAGCTGGAAGGGGAGCAGAATCAGAGGCTGGCAATTTGCAGCTTTTTCAGGGATGCCACCGGACGGGTCCATGGATGAAGTATCAGGGCAATGTTTTTCATTGCCGGAGACTTGAGCGCCCTCATGGCCTCCTTACTGCTTCTGTATTGTCCCTGAACCAGAACATACCAGTCCTTCTGGTTGCGCTTGACATGAACAGTGACCGCTGAAGCCAGCTCCGGGAAGCGCCGTTTCAACTTGTCAATTGTCTGCCAATTACTGGCTGCGAACCACTGAATCGTATAACTGTCGTCAGGGCTGTTCAGCAGTGCATTGACATGGCTGTGATTGTCAGGTTGTTCTATGTTGTTATCCTGCTGATGACCCGTCTGGGCAGGTTGGTCGCTGTTGGGCATCGCATGGACAACCGTTTGTTGATGCATTGTTGGCGTGCCGAAGTCGTGAGAGTCGTGAGAGTTCCTTAACCTTGCCTTCTCAGGCTGTCGGTCAAGATCTTCACGATGGACAATATATGTCTTGTCACCGGGGTCGTCCTGGTTAGTCCAATGCCGTTTATTAGCGGAGGGTTCGATCCGCTCGGTCACGGGATTAGCCCACGCACGTGCAGCCTGCCGGGTTGAGCCGACCAGAGACTGCAAATAAGCAACCTGTCTGACTTTTGGCGAGAAACGTGCTGACACTCTTGATAGTGAGGGGGTGAGCAGAGCGTCCAGAGCCTCTGAACGATTCACAAAAAGCATACTGACCAGGGCATAGCGACTCCTGCTGTTTCTCTGGTAATGGATGATCTGGGTATTTTGCAATTCGCTGTAACGAAGTCTTGCTCTTTCAAGCGATGCTTTCCTGTTGGCATTCATCCATTCAATCGTATAACTCTTTGGATTGGCAGTCAGAACATTGATTGAATGACGGGGCTGTTCCGGCTCGTCATAACTACGGGGTTTCCTGTATTCAGGAGCCGGTGAAACAGCTTGATTCTGCGCGTTGTAGTCAACACTCGCCGGAGTGTGTTGCTGAGGAATACTACTGCGATAGGCCGGTGAGATACTGACATACATTTCCTGAGGATTCGCCTGCTCTGGCAGAACCCGATAGTTTTGATCAATAGACAAGCCTGAGTATGCCATGCCCTCGAACTCACTGCCGTAAGGTACCCTGTCAGCAGATTGTCGTTTATCATAAGCTGCCTGAGCCGGTGGGTAGCCATTATTACGGGGGATTACCGACGTTTCTGACTGTGTTTGTTGAGCATAATGGGGTTGGTATTGTGTACGTTGATGCTTTTGCTCCGTACCATCAGCAACTGTCGTACTATAGGAAATATCATAATTGATTGGCGCATTATTGCTGCCGCCCATGGATGGCTCTGGAGGATATTCTGGCTGATTGCCTTGTGCCAGCTGTTCCACCGGGTATTTCGGCCTGTTAATATCCAGTTTATGAATACTGGCCAACGATCTTGTCCAGGGGTAAAGCTCTCTGGCCATATGGGACCTGGGCGGTGAATCCAGTGCCGCCATGGCGGCAATATGGCTTGGGTATGGGCCATCCAGAAGCACATACCAGACTGTGCCTGATCTTTGGTATTCAGCAATGGTCGCGTCTTTTAATACCTGGTAGCGCTGCTTTAGCGCCTCCAGCTGTTGACGCTCTTTTGCTGCCATCCATTGAAGCACGTAATGGTCCCTCGGAGCATCCAGAATGCTTGCCAATGATGCTGAGTTTCGAGCTTCAATGGATGATAATGAATTCCTGGATTCAGCATAAAGCTTTTGTGCATCAGGCTGCTGTCTGGAGTAGTCGGCATATTGTGGAGCAGGCTCAGTTTTATAAACTTGTCTGCTTATGCCGTTGCATAGCCAGTCATTATTAATGCCTGACTGGCAATTCCAGGTGATATTCGAAGCCAGAGGTTTTGGCGGCAATACAAGGCTCTCTGCAACA
>NZ_JAHHPO010000069.1 GCF_024606365.1 Endozoicomonas sp. ONNA2 | reverse complement strand
AGATAGCCCAGCGCCTGACTGATTTCCGGGGGCAGGTTGGTCTGCCGTTGAAGTAATTCCGATGTGCGTAGTGGAATGATTTCTCTGAAAATTGGACTTTTAGGAAGTGTTTTAATGATGTCATCAGGTTCAAAGAATAGTTTGTGGGTTAAAACTGCCAAAGGTACCGTTCTGTTGGAACAAGGAGCGGCTGTTATTCCAAATGATACGTTAGTCGATCTTTCTGCTTATGTGTCTAAAGCTGAGTCTTTAGCCTGTGGCGATGTTTTGGATACGTCTGATAGCAGCTCTGTCTTTCTGGGGAAACCTTCGCTTTCTGGTCGTTCTTATCCGTTTAAATGAATCTGTAATATAGAGGGGCACTGGATTGCCCTTTTATATTACCCAAAATACACGCATATGCAGTTGACCTTCCGTTATTTCATACTAAGGTACACAGTAATAACAAAGGAAAGACGGATAAGGAGATCAAAAATGAAGCCAGGTATCTATGACAATCTGCCAGAAATGGACTACCACGGGGGCGCTGGCCTTTCTGCGTCCACCCTGGTCGAAATGGGCCGTTCCCCTGCCCACTGTAAGGCAAAGCTCGAAGGCCTGCGTGAAAAACGCACACGGGCGCTGGATTTAGGCCAGGCGCTGCATTGTGCGGTGCTGGAGCCTGCCCGCTTTCCTACTGCCTATATAGAGGCACCCAATCCTCTTGACCCGCAATATGCCGGGGTCATCCCGGCGGCAGATGTCAAACTCAAGGAGCACTGTAAAGCCCTCGGTATCACCGGTTACTCCAAGCTGAAAAAGGATGACCTGAAAAAAGCCATCCTTGAGGTGGCTCCGGATAGCCGCTTCTGGGATGAGGTGGTGGCTGATATTGAAACCTCCGCCACAGTGCTGTCGGAAGACGACATGGACCTGTGCCGTGGGCTGATGGCTTCGGTGCAAAACCACGATAAGGCGGCCAGTGCCTTTTCTAAAGGGGTTGCTGAACGGTCTATTTACTGGGAGGACGCGGAAACGGGTATTTTGTGCCGTGGTCGAATGGACTACTACCGTGAAGACCTCGGGATCATCTTCGACCTGAAATCCTGTCTTGATGCCCGCTATAGCAAGTTTCAACGGGATATCATGAACTATCACTACCACAAGAAAGCCTCTTGGTATCTGGACGGGTGTCGTGCGTTGGGTCTGCCTGCGAATGGCTTTGCATGGCTGGCTATCGAAAAGGATCAGCCTTACGCCATCGGGCTGTATATGGCCAGCGATGAAATGCTGCAGTTGGGCCGTTCTGAAATGCGCCTGATGCTGAATCAATTTGCTGAATGCCAGAACTCTGGGATCTGGCCGGGCTATTCCGACGAATTCTGCACCATCGAGTTGCCTGAATGGGCACGAGTCGCTTAATTATCTGTCTGAATAAGGAGTGTTGTTATGGCAGGGAATGCGAAAAAAACACCGGCAAAGCAGCCGGTCGAAACGAAAGAAAAGGCCGCTGCTGGTGG
>NZ_JAHHPO010000783.1 GCF_024606365.1 Endozoicomonas sp. ONNA2 | reverse complement strand
AGACCAATTTGCTGTCGCCGCAGTAGGGCAGTCTATTCTCGGACAGCCTCCCGGGGGATTTTGTGAGGGAGCACCGCTACCTGGGAGTACGGTCGATTGAACAAAACTCCCTTAGAGCGGCAAAGGACAAGCGAGAGCGGGAGCATGTTTATGAAATATCCGGGTTAGCCATTGTCTGAAGTGAGGGCGCTGGTTTCAATTTCACTGCTGCCTTTTTGTGGTGTTCTTATAGCCATCCTTGTGAAATTTCCTTATCCTCCCGTTTTTTCCAGGAGCCTGCCAGTGGATGCCCTTGATCTGAATCCGGACAAATATCGACTCGCCAGCGCTCTACGCCCATTCTCCTATTCTGTCGCCCTGGTAACCTGCGGCCTTGGGGTGGTATTGGCCTATCAGCAGGGTGTCGGTGACTGGCGCCGGGCGCTGCTGGTCATGTTGGCTGGTGTGTTATTTCAGGCTGCCAGCAATCTTGCCAATGATCATGCGGATCTGGTGTTGTGGAAAAAACGCTCCGGAGAGTTGGCCATGCAGGTGATCAGGCAGATCCATCGAAACTTTATCCTGGCGGGTGTATGCGCCCTGATTGCCTGTATCATGGGGCTGTTGCTGGTGATCGATGTTGGCTGGCCATTATTGTTGGTTGGTGTTCTGGGCATTGTGGGTGGTTATTTTTATACCGGTGAACCGGTTGTCTACAAACATCGCGGCTGGGGGGTGCCTGCGGTATTTCTATTCACTGGCGTGTTGATGGTCAGTGGTGCCTTTTATGCTGTTGGTGGTTACTGGAATAATGCGGTGCTCTGGCTGTCGATACCGGTGAGTTTGCTGGCTTCTGCGCTGTTGCTGTCCAATGAGATCCGGGATTACCTGGATGATATTAGTCACAATATTCGCACCTTAACCGTTCGTATAGGGTTGGTTAAGGCGAAATGCCTTTATACAGCGCTGCTGCTGGCGGGGTTCCCCCTCAGTTTTATGTTGTACTATATGGGGGCGCTGGATAACCCTCTTTATCTACTCATAGCACTCCCCTTTGCCATTGCCCCTCTGAAACTGCTGGCCAACCATTCCGGTGATGCTGAGATGGTTCGTTTGCCACCTTTGACGGGACGGTTTTTTATCCTTTTTGGCCTGGGCTTCATTCTTTCGATTGTTTTATAGGTGAGAAAAGGAGGCTTTGAATCACAAAACACCCGATGCCTTTCATCGGGTATATTACGGTGCGAACCTGTTTTGTTCTGGGCTCAATATGACGTCACTCATTAGTTCTCAGGTCATAGGTTTGCGTATCAAATAACGCTTCGGGCCGGTCCGGGAGGTTAATAGCCTTTCTGCCACTGCCATTGATAAGTTTTAGTTTGGTGAATCGGTCCCGGGTCGCTTTGACCAGTGTTTCCGAGTTACGCATGATGGTGGGGCGGATAAACAGCATCAGGTTCTTTTTTTCATCAGCGCCCTGACGGTAACGGAACAGCTTGCCCAAAATCGGGATGTCCCCCAGTAGTGGCACTTTTTTCCTGCTTTTCGATTTGATGTCTTCGATCAGTCCACCAATAACGATGGTCTGTCCATCGTCCACCAGTACTGCGGTTTTCAGAGAGCGGGTATTGAACAGCAGGTCATTGCTATCCGAACCAAGCAGCTGCCTGGTGGTGCCCACATCCAGTGAAGAAACCTCCTGCTCCAGCATCAGTCTCAGACTGTTGCCTTCGTTGATATGGGGGGTGATCTTGAGTTTTAACCCCACATCCTTGCGCTCAGTGGTGGTGAACGGATTATTACTGTTGCCACTGGATGACGTCTGGTATGAGCCGGTTTTGATGGGAATGTTTTTGCCGATAATCAGCTCTGCCTCCTCATTATCCAGGGTCAGCATGCTGGGGGTAGAGAGGATATTGTTATTGGATTTTGAGCTCAGGGCGCTCACCAGTACACCGAAGTTGTCAGCACGCAGGGCCAGGGATCCCAGGGCAATGCCGGCGTTATCCAGAATATGCCCGGTTACGCTGCTTTTAATACCAGATTCGGAGCTGGTTGATGTACCACGGATCGTGTCAGTCCCATCAATCCCCCACTGAACACCCAGCGCATCATTAATCCCCCCGGACACTTCAACAATAACGGCCTCTAATAACACCTGGGCCCTGGGGACATCAAGCTGCCGGACAATTTTCTCCATTTCCTGCAGGGTTTCCGGGTCGGCAATCATCACCAGGGCATTCTGGGTCTCATCCGCTTTGACAAAAGCAGTGGTGGTTGCCGCCTTGCTTTTAGCGCCAGACTTGGTGCTGGCCTGGGAAGAGGACTGGTTGGATGGACCGGGAGAGACTGCGTTGGATGCCACCGGTGATGATGGGGTTGCAGCGGTTTTCTTGCCCTGACTGTCCTGAATAATGCCTGAGGCTTCCGACAGAATTTCCGCAATGTTTTTGGCATCGGCAAAACTCAGGAACATGACTTTGGTGGTTGATTTGCGAATGCCTTCCTTATCCAGGGTGTCAGCCAGTTTTCTGACCCGTGCCCGTTTGCTGGCATTGCCCTTGACCACCAGACGATTGCTCCGTTCATCGGCGATCACCTGGAGCCCGCTGGGTAGCTGCCCTTTGCCGGTGACTAGCGTATCAGAGATTATTTTGGCGACATCGCCGACCCAGGCATGTTTAAGCTGGATCACTTCATAGTCGTTATTGCCCGCATTATCCAACTCCCGTATCAGTTTGGTGATGCGCTCAATATTATCGGCAAGGTCACTGATGATCACCGCATTACTGGAAGCCGATGCCGCCGCATGCCCATATTGCGCAATCAATGGACGAATGATCGGGATGACTTCCACAGCGGATACACTGTGCAGGTCGACGACTCTGGTGGTCATTACCCCATCAATGGGCTTCTGGGTCTCTGTGGGGCTGCTGGTTTTTGCGCTGGTGGTGGGGACAACATTAATAATATGGCCATCGGCTTTTGGAATGACGGTATAACCATTAGCGGACAGCACCTCCAGGAAAACATCATAGACTTCATCCCGGGTCAGTGGCTTACTGGAAATCACGGTAACGGTATTGCCCCCTTTAATCCGTGGGTCAATGACAAACGTCTCTCCGGTTATTCTGGCCACCTGGGTAATGAATTCACGAATATCGGCATTTTGCTGATTCAGTGTCCAGAGTTTATCGTCGGGCAAGGGTACGGTGTTATTGGCAGCAGGCTGTAAACCGGTATTTACCGCAAACAGTGGGGTAACTGCCAGCAACAACAGCAGAGGAATGGCTCTGGTTAACTTCCTGTTAAAGGGGGGCGGTAAAAAGAGTAGCGCTCTGGTGTTCATGATATGACCATTAATTCAGCAGTTTGTCTTTATTGTCGTTACAGTTCCTGACTGGCTTCCTGCAGCTTCTCCCTGAGGTCCTGCATTCGCTGTTCAAGAGACATATCATCCGGATAGTCATGGTTGCCTGGACGCTGATCCATTGACTCGGGGATGTCTTCCGCAACGGGCCTGAATTCCTGAAAGGTTCTGGAATCTCTGGCAGTTTCTGGAAAGTATAGTTTTTCAAGCTGGTTACCCCGTTTAATGACAATATGATCGGAATAAACCTGATTCAAAATGGCGCCTCCGGGTAGTGGGTCACCAATTTCATATAACTTGTCCTGGTTGGCTATTTGAATAATTGCACTTGCGTACTTTTTATTGTCAATGCCGGAGAGTGCCCCTCTGAGAATCAGGTTCATTTTTGTTATCGGGATCTCTTTATTGCTTTGGGTTATTTCCTGATGGTCACTGAAGCCAAAAAGCAGCTCAAAGTCTTCATGTTTGATGGTCGGGGAGTTTTCAGAAACGATAGTTTCGTTAACATCACTGTTTTTCCAGGAATGCCTGCTGATCATCTGATAAAAATTAAATGCCTGAAGACTGAGGCTAAGGATCATGGCGATGAAAATAATCAGAATCATAAGATTCCGGTTATTCTTATGCCCCCATTGCAGAAATGTGGTGGAAACCACTGCATTCATGGTCGTATCTTCTGAGGTTAGGGAATTGAATTAATAGGCTATTCTTTAGTCTAAATAAAAGCATAAGAGTCTTGTCTTTTAAAGAAATAAGTTTTTTCAAAAATAATTAATCACAAATGACCGGTGCTTCCCTTTTGCTTTGAGGAGTTAATGATATTGGCTACATCGCTAACCGCTGGCTATGACCCTGAAGACGACACTGAAAATGAAGCCAGCGTTTTACCAAGGCTGCCTTTCAATTTTGCCAAAAGGCATGGCGTTGTGCTTATTGAGAATGATCAAGGGGTTGCCACACTGTATTTTCATAACACACCACCGGCTGATCTGATTGCTGAGATCGGTCGCTTTTCGGGTGTTTTCCCGGCTTATGAGCAGGTCGATGTCGAAAAACTGTCAGAGGTGCTGGCTCAGTGCTATCACAATGACAGTTCAGAGGCGTTACAGGATGCCGCTGGCATCAGTGATCACCTGGACCTGACCAGTCTGGCAGATGCCGTGCCGATCACGGAAGACCTGCTTGAGCAAAGTGACGATGCCCCGGTTATCCGTTTGATTAATGCGCTGCTGACCGAGGCTATCCGGGAAGGGGCTTCCGATGTGCATATTGAAACCTTTGAGTCGACACTGGTGGTCCGGCTGCGGGTGGATGGCGTTTTAAGGGAAGTTCTGTCACTTCAGAGAACCATCGCCTCGTTACTGGTTTCCCGTATCAAGGTGATGGCCCGACTGGATATTGCCGAGAAACGGGTGCCCCAGGATGGGCGGATTTCCCTGAGGGTGGTCGGCAAGGAAGTAGATGTCCGGGTTTCCACGCTCCCTTCCAGCAACGGCGAGCGGGTGGTGCTGAGGCTGCTCGACAAAGCCGCGGGCCGACTTGAACTCAGGCACCTTGGCATGACGGAACGGAACCGTTCCCTGATCGAAGATCTGCTGAAAAAGCCCTATGGCATCATTCTGGTGACGGGGCCAACAGGCTCGGGCAAGACAACCTCGCTATACGCCAGCCTTACCCTACTGAATGACCAGACCCGGAACATTCTCACGGTGGAAGATCCCATTGAGTATCACCTGGAAGGCATTGGCCAGACCCAGGTAAACACCAAAGTTGATATGACCTTTGCCCGGGGATTGAGAGCTATCCTGAGACAGGATCCTGATGTGGTAATGGTTGGCGAGATCCGTGACCGGGAAACCGCCGAAATAGCAGTACAGGCCAGTTTGACCGGACACCTGGTGCTTTCGACACTGCATACCAATACGGCTGTGGGTGCGCTGACCCGTCTCCAGGACATGGGCATTGAACCGTTTCTGATGTCTTCCAGTCTGCTTGGGGTGATTGCCCAGCGGCTGGTCCGGGTGCTCTGCAGTGACTGTAAAGTGCCCTACAGCCCTGATGATGCTGAATGTCAGCAGTTGGGCATTGAGGCTGCGGATGGGGTAACGCTTTATCACGCGCAAGGGTGCAAGGGCTGTAATTTCAGTGGCTACCGTGGCCGAACCGGCATTTATGAAGTGGTCGTTATTAACGAGCAGGTCCGGCGATTGATCCATGGGCTCAAGGGGGAGCAGGAGATCACTGACTATGTCCGTGAGTCCAGCCCCGGCATACGTGAAGATGGCAACAGAAAAGTTCTGGCAGGGGTAACGACACTTGAAGAGGTATTGCGGGTTACCCAGAAAGACTGATGCGTACCAGAGGCCGCCGGTTATTGTGAATACATCGTTGATGGGTACTATTTTCACCGCGGTGGACGAACGCAGCCCATGGCTGCTTCAGGAAAAGGCTCACGATCATGGCCGCGTTTGAATATATAGCCCTGGATCAACAGGGTAAACAGCATAAAGGAACCCTGGAAGCGGACAGCGGGCGTCAGGTTCGCCAGCTGCTTCGGGATAAAAAGTGGACGCCCCTGTCAGTGAATACCCTTGCCCATCGCAAACAGCAGGGTAGGGAAGGAAGCGGTTTCTTCCTGCGCCGGGGGATTTCAGCCATTGAGCTGGCGACGGTCACCCGGCAGCTGGCTACGCTGGTCCAGGCGGCGATGCCAATAGAGGAAGCGCTCAATGGTGTGGCAGCCCAGCAGGAAAAACGACGAATAAAAAATATGCTGCTGGCGGTTCGTTCCCGGGTGCTTGAAGGCTATACCCTGGCCAAAAGCCTGGAAGCATTTCCGGAAGTCTTCCCCCAGATGTATCGGGCCACCGTTGCCGCAGGGGAGCATGCCGGTTATCTCGACCGTGTCCTCAACCGTCTGGCCGACTACACTGAGGCCAGAATGCGTTCTGGCCAGAAAATACAGCAGGCGCTGGTTTACCCGATCATACTGATGTTGGCTGCCATCGGGATTGTCAGCTTCCTGCTGGGATTTGTGGTGCCGGATGTGATCAAGGTCTTTCTGGATTCCGGTCAGGAACTGCCATTAATCACCGAATTGTTGATTAATGCCAGTGAGGGATTTCAAGCCTGGTGGCCTTTGATCTTTGGTGGCATTGCCGTGGCTCTTCTGGTTGCGCGGCATTTACTGCAAAAGCCGTCCATCCGACTTGCCTGGCATCGGCTTCAGTTAAGGTTGCCGTTGGTTGGGCGATTTGTCCGCACGGCCAATGCTGCCCGCTTTGCCAGTACCTTGAGCATGTTAACCCGCAGTGGGGTTTCCCTGGTCGAGGCCCTGATGATTGCGGCCCAGGTGGTGAGTAACCATGCCATCAAACAGGCCGTTCAGGATGTTGCCCGGCGGGTCAGTGAAGGAACCAGTCTCAACCGGGCACTCACAGAAACTGGCTACTTTCCTCCCCTGATGCTCCACATGATTGCCAGTGGCGAGGCAACCGGAGAGCTGGATCAGATGCTGGAGCGAACCGCACAGAATCAGCAGATGGAGCTGGAAGGGCGTATAACCGTCATGCTTGGACTGTTTGAGCCGTTGATGCTGATCCTGATGGGGGGGGTGGTCATGATGATTGTCCTGGCCATCCTGTTGCCCATACTGAACATGAACCAGCTGTTGAATTGAGGTGACAGCCTCCTGGCATGGGTTTTGACGTGTGCCATTCATCCTGAGTGCTGAGCTTGTTGATGTATCGATGGTGCCACCTTCGACAAGCTCAGTGCGAACGGAGTACGGCAGCGTCAATCTCATTGGAACCCGGGGCGCTAAACCGTCCTGTGCGAAACAGGCGCAATGGCGTATTCACAAAAAATCGAGGTCAACCAAGATGATAAAAAACTGGCTCAGAAGAAAAGAGCATCATGCAGCCAATTCAGTCACCGCTGAACAGGGCTTTACCCTGATCGAGATTATGGTGGTGGTGGTCATTCTGGGGATCCTTGCCGCTATGGTGGTGCCCAAAATTCTTTCCCGGCCGGATCAGGCAAAGGTCACCGTAGCCCGCGCTGATATTGAAGCCATTGCCCAGGCACTGGAGCTTTTCCGGCTTGATAACGGTTTTTATCCCACCCTGGACCAGGGGCTTGAGGCGCTGACCCAGAAACCCTCTTCTCCCCCAGAGCCCAGAAACTGGAATCCTGAAGGGTACCTGAAAAAAGTGCCATTGGACCCGTGGGGCAATCCCTACATGTATTTGCAACCGGGTAATCATGGCAAGTATGACCTTTATTCCTTCGGCGCGAATGGCCGTGAGGGGGGAGAAGGTATGGATGCCGATATCGGTAATTGGGACTAGCTTTTTTTGCCAGCACAAGGACACGACATGGCATCACCGCAACAGCGAGGATTTACCCTGATCGAAATGCTCGTGGTGGTGGTTATCATTGGTGTGCTCCTGGGTATTACCTTGCTGAGCCCGATCACCGGCAGCATTCACAAGGGGGTGCAGAAAGAAGCGACACGATTGCAGGCATTATTTACCCGGATTCGTGACCAGGCGCTGTTGGAAAATCTTCATTACGGCTTCTCAGTTGATCCTGAGGGGTACTACCGCTGGTGGGTATTACCAGCCGATGGTCAGGAATGGGATGAGTTGGAACACTCGCCTTTCCAGCCAAGGTTAATACCGGAAACATTCAGCGTGAGCCTGGAGTCAATGGAGCATTCCACGCCCTTTGATCTGGATGAACACTATCCAACCGTTGTTTTCTATTCAGACTATCAGGTAACACCCTTCAGGCTCAGCATTATTCCGGTTGCAGACAGCAATCAGTCACTCCATCTATTCACCGATGGATTGTCAGATATTGAACGGGTCAGGGAGTGATGGGCGTTTCCATGAGTCATTGGGGCTTCAGGCTACACCGGTTTTTTCTGCGCAACAGCCACCTGCATCGCTGTTATGGGTTTACCTTGCTGGAAGTGATGGTTGCCCTGGCCGTCTTTGCCCTGGCCGCTTCCATGCTGATTCTTTCTGATGGCAACAGTATTCGACAGACCCGATACCAGAAGGAAAAAATACTGGCTTCCCAGATTGCTGACCACTATCTCAATACCCTTCATGCTGAGGGACGCTGGAGTGGTCCGGCAGTGAGACCCCGGATTGAAAGCTATGCCGGTTATCAGTGGTATGTTCGGGAAACATCCGCAGCCACTGAGTCACCGGACTTCAGAAAAGTGCAGGTGGACGTATTTATCGGTGAGTCTGAACCAGAAAAAGGGGCTGTTCCCCTGGCAAGGTTGACTACCTGGCTGAGGAGGCCCCGGCAATAATGTTCTGTAAAGCATTTCTTGCTGCCAGAGGCTGGCCCCGGGATCAGGTTCGGATTGTAGCTGGACTGGTTAAGGTCCTGTCCCGCTCCCTGTCGTGTAAACCATGGCAGTGTCGGTGCTTTATCGGGCAGCGGGCAGCGGGCAGCGGGCAGCGTCTGTCAGCCATTGCCAACGGTTTTACCCTGCTGGAGTTAATGGTGGCTATCGTACTGTTCAGTATGATCAGTACGGCAGCCTATAAGCTGTTTATGTCAGTCACCCGTGCCCAGGAAGCAACGCAGTTGGTGCTGGATGACCTGGATAAATTGCAACGGGCAGAAATTGTGCTGGAAAAAGACCTGTTGCAAATAACCCGAAGACCGGTCAGGGATGAACGGGGCATACCACAACCGGCACTGAAAGCCCCGGGTTCCGGTGGGACATTCATGGAGTTTACCCGTTCAGGATGGCAAAACCCCCTTAAGGCAGCGCGAAGCACACTGCAACGTGTGGCTTATGCCCTGGAGGATCATCAGATCATTCGTTATTACTGGCCCACATTGGACAGGGCTCCCGATTCTGCACCTGTTCGTCAGGTGGTGATGTCCAGTGTCAACAGCATGAAAGTCCGGTTCCGCAACGATCACAAGCAATGGGTAAGCACCTGGCCGCCAAAACAGGACCTCCAGTCAGCGGCTTCCGGGGGGGGCCTGGATCAAGTGCCGAGCGCCCTTGAGTTGACCATTGTTCATGAGGCGATGGGTTCCATGGTAACCGTGGTACCCCTGATAACCTACAAACCGGATCAGGATAATAAACAGGAAGATCCCCGGGAGAATATGAATAACGCGCCGGGTAATATACGGCCTCATCCCAGAGGCAGAACCGGAGGCAGAACCGGAGATAGTATCAATGGCTATTGAATCTGCTGAACACCGTCAGCCACTTCTGGCTTCGGCCGGTCAGTACCTGTCATGCCATCAGTCCGGGATTGCCCTTATTTATGTCCTGCTGATTTTTTTGCTGATTACAGCCGTCGCTTCCGAGATCGTCATGAATCTCTGGCTGCACACTGAAAAGAATGCCCGATATCTGGCAAGAACCCAGGCAAAACATTATGCGCTCGGTGCTGAACAGTACGTCGCATGGCTGTTGGAACAAGATTTTCAACAGGACAAAAAGAATAACCGAATGGTGGACCATGATAATGAGCAGTGGAATGTTGAAACCATCAATTATGACGTTGAACAGGGCGTTATCGAGTTACAGGTTCAGGATGAGCAGAGCCGGTTTAATTTGAACTGGCTTGCTGATGAAAACAGTGAGCAACGGACTGAGAAATCGGGTTCACCGGGTGTTCAGATGTTTGAGAATCTGCTGTCAGCCCAATTCATGGACCCGCAATTGGCTGGCAAAATAGCCCGTTGGATGCGTAAAGCGCAGAAAAGTGAATCACAGGGAACGGAAGATCAGCTCTATCTATCTCTTGCTCCCCCCAGACGAACCGGACAAACTGACATGACGTCGGTCTCGGAATTGATGTTAATTGATGGTTTTAATAACGAGGAAGTTGAAAAACTATTGCCCTATATTACGGTTATACCCAAATCATCAAAAATGAATATGAACACTGCCCTGCCAGAGGTTATCCGCTCCTTAAACAGGAATATCTCCGAAGGGGATGCCTTAATGATCAGTCATAGCCGGGGTGAGGCCGGGTTATCCAATATTGAAGAATTGAATCAGCTTGTCGCTCTATCTGGCAAGGCCGGGATCTTTAATGAGAGAAATCAACATGAACGGGTGGTGTTTGACAGTCAGTATTTCAGTGCCCGGATTAAGGCAACGTACAGAGAAACCACCTTTTACCTGAAAACCATTTTTTACCGAAGCAGTGAGGGACATGTGCACGTTGTCGGGAGAGAAATCGGGCCGAGTCAATATTGGGCTCCTGCCAATCAGGCAGATTCAACCGGGAACCCGGGAATTAAATAATGAAAAAAATACTACTGGTTCGCATTCCATCGCCAGTGGGCTCCGTTGATGCCCATACCGTTGTCCAGTGGGGAACGTTCACAGCGGCAGGCTCGCTTTGCGGCGAACTCCATCTGACAGCGATCAATCAGCTCAGGGAAGCATGGTGTGCAGACGAGCCTGAAGGTCAAGAGGAGGCTGACCGTCTGCCGGATGAGGTGATTCTTCTGCTGGGGGGATCCCTTTGTTTTTATAAGCGCCTGACCATTAATGCTGGCCAGAAAAAGCACCTGGTAACCGCACTCCCTTACCTGGTGGAGGAGCATCTGGCCCAGGATATTGAAACCATGCATATTGTCAATGGTTTTCCTGGCCGGGACTTGCAGGTTTCTGTCGCCGGCATTGCCCATGCAACCCTGCAGGCCATGCTGGCACTGTTTGAGGAATATCAGTTGCCTCTGACCAGTATCCTGACGGAAATGCAATTTCTCAAGCCTGAGCCGGGATATACCTGTCTGATATTGGACAACGATGCGGTGATGATGGTCGCACCCGGTCATGAGGGCGTTACCCTGAATGACCAGGCGCTCCCTGTGGTATTTCCTGATCAAGATCAACAACTCCCCGATACCCTGGTCAGCTCTCTGGAAAATACGGTGGCCGAAACGGTGGACGAGCCGCCCGCACAAGTCCGATTAATGTTCTCGGACAATACCCTGGCGGTGACTACATCCAGAGTAGATGAAACCTCAGCCATGCTGTCCGAGCGTGGCTGGCTGGTGGATAAGGTACCGCTTAAGGGCTCGGTGTTTGAGTATTTTGCCGGGCACTATTTTACCTTCAGGCGCAGCAATCAGCTGCTTGATTTCCGACAGGGTGCCTATCAGTGTCCCAGAAGAACCGGGCGATTGATCCGGCGCTGGTGGCCCCTGATGGCCACGGCTGCCTGCTGGCTGATGCTTGAACTCGGGCTGTCAGTAACAGAAGGCATAATGTATCAGAATAACTCGGAATCGCTCTGGAGGGATTCTATCAAAAACTACCTCTCGGTATTCCCCAACGATCGACAAGCCCAGCAGGCACAGGCCCGGCAACAGATGTCTTTTAATATCAGGCAGGTCGTGGAGAATCGCTTGCGTACGCTGGATACCCACACCCCCGAAACCCCTTTTCTATCCATGCTCCAGGTGCTTTCCCGGGTTTCTGGCGCAATGGGTGAAAAGGGAAAAATGGAGCCCAGGCATCTGGACTTCAACGAAGCGACCGGTCAACTGGTTTATGAGTTTGAAACCGGCGAGTTGGATACGGTTAACCAGCTTCTGGAAAAGCTCAATGCGTCAGGCTTCCAGGCTAAGCTGGATAACGCTAACCAGGGTAAATCCAGTGTGATTGCCAGAGTGACGATCAGGCGATGAGAGGGGGAACCATGGAAAAACTGAATAGTCTGCTAATGGCCAGCCCGTACTGGCGGCAAGGTAAATCCTGGTATGAAATGCGGCCGCCCGGGGATCGTAAAATACTCCAGCTGCTGTTTGCTGTGGTGGTTACCGGACTCATCTACCTGCTGATCTGGGAGCCGGTAAGCCAATGGTCCAAGGCTCAGAAAAATAACTATCTCTATCAGCAGGAAATGAACACCTGGTTGCACGAAAATTTATCCAGGGCCCGTGACCTGCAGAAAAATCATCAGTCGGCTGCCACCCGTCAGGAACTGTCCTCCGTAGCGGCCAGTGTTGCCCAACAGACGGGCATTACCCTGGGAAGAGTACAGCCAGACCGCAAGGGCCTCTCTGTCTGGGTTGAAGATGCAGCCTACCAGAAACTGCTTAAATGGCTGGTGCTGCTGCAAACAAAGCATGGCGTTATCCTCCAGCAGGTGCGTATCGATCAGCTGAAAGAAGAAGGGCGGGTCAAGAGTTATATTCATCTGGGGGGCTAGACTAGCCAGTACTGGTTTATCCTGAGTTTGATGCTGGTTATGTGATGCTATTGTTATTCGAGATTGTTGTTCGAGATTGTTGTTCGAGATTGTTGTTCGAGATTGCTGTTCGAGGATTTTTCGGATGAATACCCAAAAAAGGGATTGACACTATCTCCCGATTAGTTATCATACCGGCCACAAGCGCAGGGTGATTAGCTCAGCTGGGAGAGCATCTGCCTTACAAGCAGAGGGTCGGCGGTTCGATCCCGTCATCACCCACCAGCTAGAAACTAGTATCCAGAGACTAGAAACTAGACAGCGGACCGGTAGTTCAGTCGGTTAGAATGCCGGCCTGTCACGCCGGAGGTCGCGGGTTCGAGTCCCGTCCGGTCCGCCATACAATGAAGCCCTTACGATATCTGTTGTAAGGGTTTTGTCGTATATAGGACCTGTAAACAAAGGGTTAAACGCATGATACTGTGGTTTGTGGCCTTTCTTTTTTAAAGCTATTTTTGTCCGTTTTTCTTACTTTTCGCTCTCCTCTCTGAAAAACCGTGGTCCGAGCCCTTCCGAGAACCACAGCGTTTAAATGTCTGATTCTATTATGCTTTCTCTGTCGTTTAAGGTGTTGTGATTTTGTGGGTTCGCAGCCATTACGGCGGTATGGGCTGTGAACCATGTGCGAACTTTTATAAGCCAGTCACCATTGTTTTGGTTTGGGTAAGTGTCAAAATGGTACTAATCACTTTATCTCTGTATACCGCATGGTCATTCTGAGCCCTTGGATGAGCAATGCGAAAGCAGGTCGCCTCTGCTGCTTCAAACTGCCAGAACTTCTTTGGGATCAGCTTTGTGGTTTTATAATCATTGAATAGCTCCTTTATGATGCTATCTACTCTGTAACCAGTAGCAAATCAATTTTCTGATGAGGTCTCAGGGGCTAACAGTGCCAGTTTTCTGAGATGCTCCCGCTGTTCTGTCCATAGCATTGGGAAAGGCTTCAAGCAGTCCTTCAAGGTTAGTACCCAGGTTCCTGTGTTGCAGAGAATGGCTTCCTGAATATCCGGTGCCAGACAGGTAAGGCGGATTAACTTGGCTACCCGACTTTTGTCCGTACTTTCTTTCCTGGCTATGGCCTCAAGGGTTTTATACTTCCCATCCTCCAGCCACTTAATCCAGCGGTGACCTTGGATTAGAGCTCGCTGCAGAGCCTCCATCTCTTCATGGCCAACCATACCATCCGGTGTTTTGATCGAACTCTTACCGCCCCGTCGTATAATCTTGATGGGGATGGTGACTTTGATCAGGTTTTCCTCTTCCAGAAATTCAACGGTTTATTCTTCGACTTTTTTGACAATGGCCATGGGGCTCTCCTTGCGGTTATGGTTGCAATTCAATGGCGACTGCATTCATGCCATCGGGTCTGAAGTAAACAGTGACTTGCTCTGCGGCCAGTTCGATGCGCTTGATTAACAATTCCGTCAGTCGTCGTTTTTCCGGAGCGAATAGTTCATCCCACACATAGGCCAGATCACCCAGTGCGGCCTGAATGGTGTTTTTATCGAGGCTGCCATCCTGTCTGTTGCCATACCTTGAAAAGCAACTCTGGACTGGCCAGTCGTTTACGTATCTCCTGTTCCACCGTACGGGCCGACAGGGGCGTTAGTGGGCTGTTTTTGGCTCCCTGTTTCTGGCTGGTTCCGGTCACGTAATAACGGAACTGCTGGCCGTTCTTGCGCGTGCTGCTGGTGGTCATCGCCAGGCCGTCAGGGCCAACCAGCATGCCTTTGAGGAAAGAGGGATTGTTTCGTTGCTTTGATGACCTGGAGCGCAGCTGCGCATGCACATCGAAGGTGCCATGGGCCTTTGCCCACAGGTCCATAGAAATAATCGGTTCATGCTCACCGGGATACCACTCGCCTTTGTTACCAATTTCTCCGATGTAGATTCGGTTGCGAAGAATCCGATATACGGTATTTTTTACAAATGAGCTATCACCACGAACAGAACCGTCATGCAGCTGTATTGCCTTGGTGCGATGACCTTTACTGTTGACGATTTCACAGGTCTGGATGATTGAACGTGTCTTCACAAAGGGTGAAATTAAAAGTGTTCTTGCACCAATTACCCAGTACGCTCCCAGTATTGATCCCATTCCCCGTTAGAGCGCAAAGTTCTTAAGCAAAGCATTGATCCTGCATTTGAAGGCTTCCACCAAGCCCCGGGAATTTTCAGCCGTTTCTGAACTATCGAACTATCTGAACTTTCTATCTCGCCAGAGCCAATCGTAAGGGTGGCAGCTTTCGCTGCAGCATACTCGAACTGGCCTGGACGATTCCTGATATATCGATGACACTCCTCTGGCTTATTCGCTGCCTTGCCTTTCTTTCCATTTCTATGCTGGTCCAGTTCTGCCATAACTGCATCAATGTCTCCTGATTTCATGCGATCCTGCTGGTTGAAGCCCTGAGCTATTGCACAGCTCAGCCACTGGTCACCGGCTTCATCAGGCCCTCCCATGGTAGCCTGATGTCGTTTATCAGTGCTGCCAGGTTTATAGACCTGGCACAGCTTGACTTCCTGCCATTCTATTTTACGTGTTTTGCGTTTATCCCCTTCCGCGGTTTCATCAATGAGTACTACCGTCACCAGATGCACCTTTGCTTCTTCTCCGGTAGGAAGCTGTCGGGCAAAAGTCTCAAGAAGCTCCATAAAGTTCCTTGTTTGGTAAAAGAGACGAATATACGGGTCGGTGACCGTTAGCTCTCTGGCATCTTTTAAGTAAGGAGCAAACAGGGAGTCATAAGATATTCCCCGTTGGTTTTCATCAAAAGTGAGGTGCTGCTCTTGCAGTTCCGATGCGCTGCTGGCTGGCGCAGTTGATACCGGTGTTGATGACGTTGGTGCAGCAGTTTGCACAGTTTCAGTAGCCGTTTCAGGAATTTCTGTCGTCTCAACGGTTTTAAAGTAGTAATTCGGATATTCCCGTTCTTCCAGAGTAGTGACGCTTTTTGTTTTACCTTCAGAATTGTCGTATGAGAAATCAACCTCTGCATAAGTCGAGTCGATGCGCATTAACTGGTCTTTAACACGCTTTCTCCCCTCAGTGGAAAAGGCCAGAATTTCCTCGATTTCCTGGTCAGAAGCGCCTCCATCAGGGAACAAGATTTTCATCAGGCCAGAGAAGGTCTTGTTAATTCCATCGCGATCACGGGTGGAAATAGCCGGTGACAGTGTAAACTTATCCCGGTATTGGTCGGAATAATCGTGGTTACGCAGATGGCGCAGAATCTCAGCGATATAATCAACCACAAAGCCATAACCGGACGAGAACATTTCTCCCCGGATAATATCCACTTCCCAGCCAGGAATGTAGAAGTGAAGACGGTCCAGAAAAGCGGAGTCATAAAAAGCTTCAGGCAGTTCATCAAACAGGTCTGAATGCTTAAGCATATAGGGTACGGTGTGTCGGGTATTGCCAACAAACGCCATGGACGCTTCGGCCCCCAGAGGGTTTCTACACCTCTGGAAAACGACTTATTGGCCATATAGTTCTTCATGATGTCGACCAACGCTTTATCAGCCCGTTTTTTCTTCCCGGAAAACTCATCAAAGGCTACGGTGTCCCAATAACCCACGAGCCCTATTTTGCCACTGGAGTTATTAACAAATAATTTAGGAACACTCACCTCGCCGCCTGAAAGTAAAATACCATGGGGCGAAAACTCTGAATAAATATGAGATTTACCCGTACCCTTTGGTCCCAGTTCAATCAGATTATAATTGTGTTCGCAAAATGGAATCAGGCGAATGAGTTGTGTCAGTTTACTGCGCTTGCCAAACATCTCCGGGTTGAAGCCAACGCTTTGAATCAGCAAGTCAATCCACTCATCGGTGGTGAACTGGCTCCGAGAGGACAAATAGCTCTCATAATCAAAATGGGAGAGCTGAATCGGTTTAATGGAACCCATAATCCATGGGCTGGCATCCTTGTCTTCGGTATGCTCATACTCCACATCAGCGATACACCAGACACCACTGACCAGTAATTTTGGGTGCGCTTTGACTGTAGCAGAATCCACAAGAATTTTTTTGATGCCTAAATTGGCAAATTGGGCTTCATAGCAATCTTTCTTGTCATTCAGGGCCACACTGATTCGGTCAATTACCTTATGGCGTCCTTTCTCCCGAATGGTTGAGCGAACCAGTCCTGCCTCATTGCGATGTACATAGTGTTTAGTGAGAATCGCCTTAACGGTTTCAATACCACTGAGAATACTGGGCTCATCGCTGGTGGCACAATACTGCCCCAGCAGGTATTCCAGCACATAAGAGGGCACAATGGCGTTGCCCTTAACGGTCTTGACCAGGTCTTCACGAACCACAAGCCCCGGGAAATGGGTATTAATCTTCTGGTCCAGGGCGCTCATGGAACGGCTCATAATGAATCAGTCTGTCTCTGGCTTTGGCTATTAATCAAAAATCAAAATCACTGGTAAATGAACGGCGGAGCTGGAATCGAACAGCCCGATACTCCTGATAGTGAGTAGTGCCTGCATGCTTCTCATCCAGCCGTAGTATGACCTCCTGATTATTGGCTTGATCGGCCTCATGGGAAAGTACCAGTTGAATTTGCAGCTCCCGATCCCTTGGATTTTCGGAGATCATGTCAAACTGTAGATCATGACAATCGGAAATCAGTTCCCCGGCCAGGGTATAAATACCAACCCGCAGGTTTCTTGGCTGAACCTTATCGGTAACTGGTTCTTGCTGGTACAAACGTGCGGTTAGTTGTCCGGATGTTATCATTTTGCTGGCAGCCGGGTGAATCTGGACGCCTACTGCCGAGATATCACTCTTACGCTTTTTATTGATCTTGATGACCGGAACCACCACTTCCTGCAAAGTAGAGCCGCCATGGACAAACCGGCTGCCAGAGCCACTGAGTCTCAAGCGGTTAATGGATTTGGGAATCTGGATCTCCAGATTGCCACCCAGTCCCAGGGACTCAGAAGAGTAGTGGCTGAATCCGGCGGCTGGCTTAAGTCCTTTCCCAAGAATAAAACGTCTATCCCTGTAAAGAATGGCTTCACCTTCCGGCACACTGGAGGAGAAATCACTGTCATCCAGAGCTCGGTCCTGATAAATAAAGCCATGATCAGCAGTAATCAGAATGTTATAGACGTTGGCATTAGTGAGTTTTTTCACCAGCAGAAGCAAATCTTTCAGTGTATTTTCAGCAGCATTAAAGACCCGTTCTTCACTGTCTTTACTGTCCCCGGTCTTATCAATCAGATTGTGATAGATATACAGAACATCATTGGCTTTCACCAGCTCCCGGCTTTGATCCCGGTCCATCGACATCAAATCTTTAGCAAGGACTGCAGAGACCTTGCCCGGGTGTCCGATGTCGAGAATCTTGCGCCGATATTCGGTTCCTCTTGAACTGATGCCATCTACCAGCACCGTACTGGTGGTGTCTTCTGCCAATGCCAGTGTCCGATGAGGCAGCAAAGCAGCCATACCCAGCTGTGTGTAACTGGGGAGTGTCGATAGAGCAGGTGTTAACTCTGCATCAAACCGGTCTTCCCGGCGAATCAGCCCCAGCAGTTCATGGCCAATTTCGTAGCGCAGTGCATCGGAAATGATGACGCAGACTTTTCTATCCTTTTTGGTCAGGAACGGTTTTACCTTATTGCGCCAAAAATGCTGCTGGCTCATTACCGGCGAAGCGGCCCAGCGAGGGGAATTATCAACCACTGCCTGCCAACTGTCATTCACTGGCAGTAAATAGTTGTTGGTATAGAGGTTCTCAACCCGGGTGTTCAGTTCATTGAGCAACGTAGCCTCCGCTGACTGGCGTTTATGCCAGATAAATTTGCGGTAAAACTGGTCCAGTTGAAACCATTGCTCAGTGTATTTTTTGATGCCTTCCGCCATGGTTTCGTTATTGGCGTCCATGGCCAGCAGGCTATTATCCAGAGTTGCAATAAACCGTGCCGCAAAATCTACAGCAGCATATATGTGTTTGTATTTATCATGCCAATGGCTCTGCCGACGCTGGCGGACCCAGTTGGACAGCTCACCACTGGTAATGGATCGTTCGGTTACCCCATGAACCATCTCGCTGAGAATTTTCTGGTCGATCAGCTCGAAATAGTCAATGTCCATCAATTGACGGAAGTCCATAGCGCTCAGTTTCTGCTCCATCTGCAGAATCTCGGCACTCCGGGCAGACAGCGTTGCAAACGCTTCGCCATAGCGACGGCTGTCTTTCCAGCGCTTTAAAAAGACCAGTGCTTCACTGCTTAATTGAACAGAGCCACCTGTACCATGGGCAAAGCAGGATTTAAACAGCTCAATGGCAAAGTCATAAATCCCCGGCGCCTCAGAATGATAACCATAATGTCGCTCAAGCTGCTTCCATAGCAATGTATCCAATTGACAACGAACCAGCAGTTTTGCCTTATCCTCTTTTTCTCTGGCCAGCTCCTGCAGCAGGGCTTCCAGGATGGTGTCAATGCGGGGTTCTGCACTGGCACAGACTGCCAGCATTTTTAGCTCGGTCTGGCTGTGGGAGTCCCGCTCACCCAGCAGTTTTTTCAGGGCTATCAGGCGGGATTTGGCTTCAAAAAAGGTCGGGTATTTCTGTACCAGCTCACTGAACTCAAGCCCCAGTTCCAGTTCCGACAGCCAGAGAGAGGCCTGGTCGGTACGGAACTCGTCATGGGCCAGCTGGACATCCAGCAGCCAGTTATCCCGGTAGGCGGGTTCGGGGCCTTCCCGGTATAGCAGGAACTTCTGTTCTGGCTCTGCACGCAGTAGTCGGTATTTCAGCGCAAATTCATTTTCCTTGAGTTCAACTTTTTCCACCCCGGGCAGAACCACAGTTTCAAAGTCCTGGCGCAGTTCCTTTTGGGCGTCATACCAGAACACAATGCGATGAGTCTGGAAACGCTTTTGCAGAGCCTCTTGAATTTTTGACATGCAAACCCTTTATTTACCGGTGAGTCCGGGCACCTTTTTCAGTGCCTTGCCCAGAAGGTTGTAGTTTATCTTTACCCCATCATCCAGGTCGATGGGCAGTTGCCCTGTGGCGAGAGGGAAGAGGGTATCATGTTCATACTCTTCGATATCCTCCAGCATCTTGTCGAGCCGGTCGATCTGTTTCAGGGCTTTGGATTTTTCCGGGCCAGAGGCATTGGGATCAATACTGATTTGCTCGTGGCGTTTTTTCTCATCGTTCAGCTTGGTGACGAATTCCCGAAGATACTTATTGAGCACCACACTGGCGGTATCCGGGCGGTAGCGATGCAGATAGATCAGTGCGTTGAAATAACCCTTCGGGCTGGAGAACAGCCAGTAGATAGGGCGCTTTTTATAGCGTTTTACATGGTCATTGTAGAAATCCTTGATAAAGAACTTGCGGATATCTTTGCCAATAGCGTTCTCAATAAACGACAAGTTTTCCTCAAAGTGCTCTTCACCAAAGGTAATTTTCAGGAAGTCACGGAAGCGATCAACAATATCATCGGTAAACCAGCTCTCTTCCAGAATGGGGATGACATTATCGGCATCGGGCATAAAGCCGGGCTGGGGGATCTGTTGCAAATACTCCTCCAGGGTATCGCCCTGGTTGGCCAGAATCAGGCCGGGTTTATCCAGCGAGTAGCGACCGAACATGCAGCCGATGGCGTAGGAGATAAACTCGCGGATGGTGTCGGCTAGAAGTAGCTTTTCAAGTTTTTCTTCGCTCTTATCCATCCCATAGCGGTAGTACGGATTACAAACAAGTGAAATATCCTGGGTCTCCACTTTTCCAGAAAATTCACCTTCAAGGCCAAATTTTGTAATACAAAGATTATTATTTGATTCTTCAATTTCTAACATAGACGTAACGGCATTCATCCAATCTTGACGAACTTTCCTATATGTACATGCAAGCTTTTCAGGGTAGCTATTTTGATCTGGCAGTAGAGGACAAGCAGAGAAGTCCCACGAAGTTTCAGCTGAATCCCAATCTTTTCTAGCTAACTCCACTGCTTTCTTAACAAGGTCTTTAGCTTCAATTTTTTTGTATGGTACGGTTTCAATATCCTGCTTTTGATAGTTCATTGTAGGATTAATTATTTTGAGGAAATAAGTACCTAACTTAGAATTTAACAAGGCAATTACATTTAAGCAGTCATCATTTGCAAAAATGCCGGGGCCTGCGTCAGAAAAGAGAACGCCGGAGGCAAAGTATCTGAATGAAATATCGGTAGTGCCAATACGTGACCAAGATACAAAGGGTTTGAAGTAAAATTTACTATCACGCAGACGAAAGTCTGGGCTTTTTTCCTTTATATTTTGCCCATTGTTAAAAAGGTCAATGACATGTTGTGCGTTACCATACCACTTCCGGTATGTTCCACCCTTGTGCATTGGAAACCACTTGTTATGAGGTTTCATCTTTGTTGCTGAAGATAGGTGTAATTGGATATTATTATGCGAAACTTCATACCAAAGTCTTAAAAAAAGTTCATCCTGCCCACTTCTGATCCCCGGGTTTACGGAGTAATTTGCAGAAATAGAGGGGGTGCTAGAAAATATATTCCCAACATTTTTACTCAGCCAGTAGGCAATGGGTGTGCCAGAAATTTTTCTAAAGTCACTTGTTGACGCAAAATACATGTTCTGGTTTGATGAAACAGACTCAAGGATTCCGTTGCTTTTTGCCAGTTCTGAGTCGGTATCTGTAAGCCTGATGTAGGTGCCTTTTAGTTTTTCATTGAGCGTTCTGACAAGAGTGAATGCTGTAGTTGCAACGACTTCCCCTCCAATGCTATCAAATGCTCTGGCGCCTAGATGAACCATTGTCGTAAATGTGTTGCAACCCAATAAACTGGCACGTAATTTTTCAAAAGACGACAAAAACATCCAACTCTGCATCGTAATCATGCCCACCAGCCCTTGCTTTTGCACCAGCATCAGGCAGCGTTCGATAAACATGGCAAACAGGTCAGATTTACTGTTGGGAAATTCGTCAGAAGCAAATTTTTTAAGCGTGGGGTTCATCCCCTTGCTGCCCATATAAGGCGGATTCGCCACCACTACATGGTATTTCGGACTCAGATAATCTGCTTGCTTCAGTGCCACCTGTACTTTTTTATGGATCTCTCCAAGCAACACCTGGTTTTCCAGATCTCTGGCTTTGATAATATCGCCAATACCCGCCACATCGGTCAGGGCAGGGCGAATCAGGGAACCAAAGTTATCGGCCTCTTCAAACTGGCACAGGGTGGTTTGCAGATCCATGGTGAACAGATCCCGACCCACAAAGTCCATGTAGTCTTGCAGTTCTTCCGGACGCAGATCCACATTTTGTAGAATGCAGATATTGGGTTGTATCCAGGGCGATAGAATCGGCCTTACGATCGTTCCAATCAAGGCTAATTTAAACG
>NZ_JAHHPO010000782.1 GCF_024606365.1 Endozoicomonas sp. ONNA2 | reverse complement strand
ACATTTTTTTGTGTAATACCGTCCATATTAGGAAAGTTGTTTTTAGACAATTCCTGACTAGGTTCAACTGCCGTAACACACCATTGATATAGCAAAACCACTTTCGGGGGAGCACTGGCCGATCAGTAGCAACTCCCAACTCTTCCTATGTATAAAAAGCCAGTATTCAGGAAGCTGAAAATTTTTTGTGAATTTTTAGTCCAAGTGTCCAATTTATTTATAAATATGAAATAGTAATAGAAAGAATTTATATATACCCCCACAGCCAGCAGGATTAAAAAAAGTGAAAAGCATAAAAAATCCCGGTAACTTGGACAGCCCCGGGATCTTATGGCTATTTATTACTGGTTAGTATTCTTCCCAGTCCACTTTCTGGTTCAAGTGGGCTTCGAAATGCGAACGACACTCCTCCAGGGGAGGCAGCTTGAGTACTCTGGTACGATGGCCGAACTGATTAGTGGGTCTCTCCTCCCTGGCTCCCGGTAATAATCGTTTCAGCCGTCGGTGGAAAGCATTGTCTCTGGTATGCTTATCATCCATCTGCTCCTGAAAGTTGCGATAAAGTGTCTGCTTGTCGATTTCAGCTACCCAGCAATCATGCCCCTCAAGAATCCGGCCTTCTTTGAGTTTGCCATATAGCCAGTCTTCGACAGAAGAGAATGTTTCTTCCTTCTGTTGCAGCAAAGCTCTGGTTTTTGGTGCGATGCGGATATTTGTTTTGGAGATATCCCGCTCCAGCAGAGTTTTCAGTAATGCAGCCCGACCGCCGTTATTCATCTGGTCAGTGATCGTCTGGAAATAGGCCGTATCCTGCATGCGCTGGTCACTGACAGCAAGCACAAAATAACGACGTTCTTCTGCACCAGCCGGTATTGCCCAATCATTATTGGTCGCCATAATCAGCCGGTTATAGTTGTTCATGGTGACCATATCTTTATGCTTGAACTCAATGGTTCGACGACTTTCAGTGATAAGGGTTTTCAATACCCCCTCAAGTTTTTTCTCACCTCCCCATAAGGCCTCATCCATAAATATCAGCAGACTGTCGGCCAGGAGTGCATTAAAGCGCCCAAGCAGCTGCTCACTGGATGATACCTGCTTGAAGTGATCACCAAAGATTTTGCCGAATTCATTAACGAATACACCTTTGCCAGTACCTTGTCTGCCCATTAATACAACGGCAACACTGGGCAGCTCTTCTGGTTTTTGTAAGGTGTGAGCCATCCAGTCCAGAAGATAGTGGTAGGCAGTAGCATCTCCATTGCAGATATTGTCTTCTATATGGGCAAGGTAAAGGGAGCAGTCGCCTTCTGCTCAGGGCGCTAGAATCGGCTGTACGGACATTCATTGAATCACGAATTCGTGCTT
>NZ_JAHHPO010000781.1 GCF_024606365.1 Endozoicomonas sp. ONNA2 | reverse complement strand
ATCCTCGCTACGGGCGCTATTCTCGGACAGCCTCCTAGCCCTTGACCAGTAAGCACCTCTGGAGTTCCCCCGGAATTTATTAATAGCCATAAGTAGTTAACCAAATAAAATCGTAATTTTGCGCAACACCATGTAATCAGGCTAGAATGCCGGGTTAATTTACCAACCACTTGAAAGTTTCAAAATGAATTTCATGCCAGAAGCCTTCTGTCGTCTAATCGACATCAGTCTTCTGAACGTTTCTTATCTCCTTTACTAACGGATGCAGGCCAAGAGCCAGTTCCATGCTGAAACCCATTACCCTGAATCGCTATGTTTTTCATAGCCTGAGAAAACTCCTTTCCGTGTGGGTGTGTCCCACAGTTGAAAACAACAACCCTGAGGCCTTGCATCTGCAGATCGGAAAACCGGTTGTCTATGTTATGCACCAGCGCTCCCTGACGGACCTGATGGTGCTGGAGAGTGAGTGCATAAAAGCAGGCCTGCCGCGCCCTTATCAACCCATTGACGTTGACCACCGGCAAAGCAAGGCGCACTTCTTTCTCAGCCAGCACGAAGGCCTGATCATCCAGAGAGAACGGCCAGAGCCACCACAACTGCTGGAAGCGCTGGTCAGGCAGGTTGAAGCAAGGCATCAGGATGTCCAGCTCGTTCCCGTGACTATTATCTGGGGACGCTCTCCGGAAAAGGAGCAGTCCGCCTTTAAACTGCTGTTTGACTGGAACTTCAGCCTTGGTGGACGTTTCCGGAAGTTCCTGGCAACGCTACTGCACGGTCGACAAACCATGGTGTCTTTCAGCCCCGCCCTATCACTGCAGGAAATCATGGGTGATCGTAATAACCATGCCCGCAGTGTGCGCAAGGTAAACCGGATTCTCCGTGTCCATTTTCGCCAGAAAAAAGCCTCGGTTGTGGGCCCGGATCTCTCTCACCGTCGTATATTGGTCAACAGCCTGATTCATACGCCCGGGATTCAGAAAGCCATTGCGGCAGAAGCCGCGGCTCAGGAAATCACCCTGGTAGAAGCTGAGGCAAAAGCAAGGAAATATGCCAATGAAATAGTTTCTGACTTCTCCATGCCCGTCATCCGTTTCCTGGATATTATCCTGACCTGGTTCTGGAACAAGCTTTATAGTGGGGTAAAAGTCAATCATATTGAGCCATTGAAGGCACTGGCACAGAACCATACGATTGTTTATGTGCCCTGCCATCGAAGCCATATCGATTACCTTCTTCTGTCGTATGTTCTGTACTATGAAGGTTTGCCACCGCCCCATATTGCCGCGGGTATTAATCTGAATATGCCGGTGGTTGGCACCATTTTGCGTAAGGGTGGTGCCTTTTTCATGCGCAGAACGTTCCGTGGCAACCCGCTGTACAGCATGGTATTTCATGAATACATGTACACCCTGACCAGTAAAGGCTTTGCTACCGAATATTTCATCGAAGGCGGCCGTTCAAGAACTGGCCGCACCCTGTCACCAAAAACCGGCATGCTCTCCATCACCGTCCGCAGTTTCCTGCGTGATCATCGTAAGCCGATGGCTTTTGTTCCGGTCTATATCGGTTATGAAAAGCTGTTGGAAATGGCCAGCTATCTCGGCGAACTCCGGGGTGAAGCCAAGAAAAGCGAGTCGCCCCTGGATATAGTTCGCACACTGGCGGCCCTCAGGAATGAGTTTGGCAAGGCGTGGATCACCTTTGGTGAGCCACTGGAGCTGGGCTCGTTCCTGAGTTTACAGGCACCACACTGGCAAGAAAGCTCAGGCTCCAATGACAAACCAACATGGCTGGAGAGAACCACGTCGAATCTGGGCGATGTGCTGGCAGGCAGAATCAACGCAGCAGCGATCATCAACCCGGTCAACCTGGTCGCCATTGCCCTGCTCTGTTCACCAAGGCATGCGCTGGGTGAAGAGGAGTTGATTCGTCAGCTGGATGGCTTTACACGTCTTCTGTCCATGGTTCCCTACAGCGACCGGACGGTGATAACGGATCTGGATGCCCGCAGCATGGTCCACTACGTGGAAAACCTGCAATTGATCCAGAGGAAGACCGATGCGCTGGGGGATATCATCAGCATGGATGAGAAAACCGCCATTGCCATGACCTATTATCGCAATAATGTGTTGCATATTTTTGCCATCCCGTCCCTGATCAGCTGTTTCTTTGTCAACAGTGCCAGCATCACCGGAAAAGAGATTCTGCGCATCAGCAAGGTTCTCTACCCTTACCTGCAGGCAGAACTGTTCCTGCAGTGGACCCGGCACGAAGCACTGGCAGTGGTGCAAAAATGGCTGGATTGTCTGGTTGCAGAAGGACTGATCACCCGGGGCCGGGATGACAAGGGCGAAGCGTGTTATTACCAGCCGGACCCGGCCACCGCCGAATACGTTATGTTGAATGTCTTCTCACGTGCCATCGTCCAGACACTGGAACGCTTTTATAT
>NZ_JAHHPO010000780.1 GCF_024606365.1 Endozoicomonas sp. ONNA2 | reverse complement strand
TGTGTGCTTTGTGGTTCCAATTCAAATCTCTCAACCTGTATCAATCCCCATGTTTGCGGGGCTTTTAAGCTTAAGTCAGTGCCAATGAGCCTTATACTCCATATGCCTCTCTATAGGCTTTAATTTCCGGCGCGTATCGTCGGATTTGTGGATGATTTTCGCTATATTCAAGCAAGTTGGCCAGAGAAACGATACTCAAAACCGGAATATTGAAATCACGCTCCACTTCCTGGATGGCAGAGAGTTCTTTTAGCGTGGATGATCCCCCCTGCCCTTTTTCCTGACGGTCCATGGCGACCACAACGGCGGCAGGTGTTGCGTCGGTTTGCCCGATAATGGTCATCACTTCGCGTATCGCTGTGCCTGCCGTAATCACATCATCAACAATCACCACCCGCCCTGTCAGCGGCGCACCGACCATATTCCCTCCTTCACCATGATCTTTGGCCTCCTTGCGGTTGAAGCACCATGGCACACTCCGGTTATGCTTTTCGAACAATGCGACGGTTGTCGCAGTGGCCAGGGGAATGCCTTTGTAGGCAGGTCCAAACAGCAGGTCGAACTCAAGCCCGGCATTGACCATGGCCGCCGCATAAAACTGGCCGAGCTTGCTGATGGCTTCGCCACTGTGGAATAACCCGGCATTAAAGAAGTAGGGGGATGTTCTTCCGGACTTCAACGTGAATTCACCAAAACGGAGCACTTGCTGCTCAATGGCAAAATCCAGAAATTCTTTTTGGTACTGATGCATCGGGAGGGTCCTGTTCGATATAATCCAGAAATTTCTGCGATCAACCGTACCATAAGAATGTTAATCATGCCTTATAATAGAGGTGAAGGCTCTTACAAACTCTGTCGTACAGTTGATGCAGGGTTAATCCCGGTTGAGTCACTGTATCCTTGAAAAGCTCAGACTTTAGCCATCATTCATCCTGACCAAGGCAACTGCTTCTCAGGCTGAGATTTGCTCCTTTGGTTTTGCAGGTCTTCAGTTTCTGTTTTTCCGGTTACTGTCTTGCCGAGGTAACAAGCTTGATGCCAGAGCGTATAAACGGCCTGGTAAGGTGTATTCGATGAGAGTGATCAGTTTAAATTGCGAAGGCATTAAGAATGCTCGGGAAAAAGGCCTGTTTGACTGGCTTTTGGAGCAGGATGCTGACCTTGTCTGTCTGCAGGATACTCGTGAAGACGAGCGGGTGATTGAGGAACAGTATGTTCTTGATGGCTACTTTGGTTATGCGTTCAGTGGTTATAACAGGACTGGGCGAGGTGGTGTAGCCATCTATACCCGTCATGCTCCCAAGGCCATTATCTGTGGTCTGGGAATTCCTGAAGTGGATGAAACCGGCCGCTACCTTCAGGCAGACTTTGACAAGATCAGTCTTGCCACTGTGTATGTGCCGGAAGGTGATAATGAAGACAACCTGAACTTCAAGTACCGTTTCCTGGATGCCTACTCGCACCACTTGAGCAAACAACGTCGTAAGCGCCGTGAATTTATTATGTGCGGTACCTGGAACATTGCGCATCGCAAGATTGATGTAGCTAACTGGCGTGATGCCCGGGAGGTCTCTGGCTTTAATCAGGCCGAGCGTGGCTGGATGGAAGGTTTGCTCGGCGAAATGGGCTTCTTTGATGCCTACCGTGAGATTGACCGGGAATCGGGCAAATACAGCTGGTGGAAAGATGAGTACCTGCGCCATGATAATATTGGCATGCGTATCGATTACCAGATTATCACTCCGGGCATGCGTCATCGTGTGCTCAATGGTGGTATTTATAAGGGGCAGGTATTCTCATCCCATGCACCAGTCATCATTGATTATGACTGGGAGTTGGGATTATAACTGTTCCTGATTTAGCCTTGTCCCCGGATATATGGGGACTTGACGAAAAGCGTCAGCAACGTAGAGGACCTCCTTTTTTCATTTTTCCTCAAATCATAAGAGAGTTTCTGATTTGAGTCATGGCAGATTCTGTGTTGTGGTTTTGATCAGCTCTTTGTTTGCAATCTGGAAACATTGTGCTTTATTGATAATTATTTGGCCGGTGGAAATATACTCCCCTGCGCTTGGAGGCTGTCCGAGAATTGCGCCCGTAGCGAGGATGGCAGAAAATTGAGGATAAAAATTTCGTTTTGTGAGGTGAATAGCGGGGCTATTTGCCGAACAAAACGGAATTTTTAGACCAATTTGCTGCCACCGCAGTAGGGCAGTCTATT
>NZ_JAHHPO010000779.1 GCF_024606365.1 Endozoicomonas sp. ONNA2 | reverse complement strand
GAGTCAGTAGCACTTGCCCCCCTCTGTGCAAAAAACTATTCGCCGGTGGAGGCAAACTTCAGCTCGTTGCAGGACAAGATAATGTCCTACGATCCACAAAGCGGAAAAATCAATGTTTTGCAAGTAGATGACAACGGCCGTTGGACCCCGCTAAACCAGCCAAAAGAGATCATCCACCATCCGAAAATCAAAACAAAGCCAGACTCCTTCAAGGCCTTGAACAATTATTTACTGACTTACAATGGCACCACGGCGACCATCTGGGGTTGCAGTGCCAATGGCGATGACCTGGAGGAGAAAAAGATCATTGGGTGCAATAGCAATATTGGTGGTGCCGAACTGAGCAACGATGAGCAGCATGCCCTTATTTTCACCCAGGGTCACCAGGTAAATTTTCTGACTCGCGATAACGATGGCAACTGGCTGCAGATCGCAGAAGTCTGTCATCCTGAGCAAAATGTAAATCACGGCGGCAAAATTGTACCCAACCGTATTTGCAAAGCCTGCTTCAATACCTCCGGGCAACAGGCACTGACCCGGGATTTAGCCAAAAATTCTATAATTTCCGGTTATGACGATAAAGGTGCCTGGGTAGAAAAAGTAGCGATTCCGCCTTGTGATTACGCCATCTTCAGCCCCGCCGGGCGTAAAGTACTGGCCTGTTTCGGTAAAGGCTCCTTTAAAATCTGGGACTTGCATAGTAACGATAACCGTCTGGATAAAAGTCAGACCCTGAGCCATATCAACAGTCATCGTGTCAGCTTCAGTCCCTCAGAGAATCTTCTCCTGAGCTATGGCAATTTCTCGAATTACGCCTGCCTTTGGGGTTATGACGGGGAAGGTAATCTGGTTGAGAAAGCAAGGGTGTATCATCAAGGGGGGATTCACCATGCTGCCTTCAATGCCCGGGAGGACAGTGTGCTTGCCATTAGTGGTGATTGCACTGTGACAATCCTGTGGTGCGACAAAGATGGCAAATGGCAGGAGTTGGTGGTTCGACATCAAAACAATATTAATGATGCAAGATTTTCTTCCTCAGGCAATCTTGCCTTTACCGTCAGTCAGGACCACACCGCCTGCATCCTGGGGCGTGACGATAATGGCCAGTGGCTGAAACAAGCCGTGACAGAAGCGGCTGACTATCCGATTCATGGCGCTCAATTTAATAAATTGGATAATCA
>NZ_JAHHPO010000778.1 GCF_024606365.1 Endozoicomonas sp. ONNA2 | reverse complement strand
TTTGACGAAGAAGCAGTAATTTTTAGACCAATTTATCGCAACCGCAGTAGGGCAGCCTATTCTCGGACAGCCTCCTGGTTCCGATTTTCAGGCAATCTGCAATGAACTCATTACCTTCAAACCCCGGCGTATACTGGTCCAGGACTCTACCAAGTCAGCCGGTTGAGCATGACGAAAGAGTTGGTTCCGGACCTGCGACCAGATACCTGACAGCAACGGTTGAGAGCCGCTCACAGAACGCAGTCGCAGTCAAGCGGCTGCCTGAGCGACTGGCAGTTGCTGTTACTGAAACCGCTACTCCACAACCAATTACTCCTGAAAGATCTGCTCCTGAGCCAGTTGCCATGCCCGGGGCCACCTCCGGTGCCGGACTGCCAATGGCCAAAACATCGGCTGCTGCGAAAAATCAGATTCCTGAACCACAGTACGATGCTTCCTATCAAGACCCCGATGCCGTCCAGCGACTGTTGAATGCTTGCCAGCAGTGGCTTGCGCTAAGCCACCGCTTTCCCAAAGAAGTCAGTTTCGGAGAAACCTATAAGTTGGTTGAAACCTTCAGAGAGATATTGACTAAGCTACATGGGAGTTTGGCTCCGGAAAGCTCCAAATCCACAGCTGGCTCTCAGCAATCAAGGAGGTCAAGGCACCGCGTCAGATCGGCAGCCCATTACGCAGCTTCCCAAAGCGCATCTGGCAGCCGTAGCGAGGGGAATATACTGATGGTCAGCCATTTCTGGCTAAGTTGCCTGGGCGCGGTAAGCCTACGTCTTACCCAGATTCGTACACATGATGTACATGGGTTTCACCTCACTCAGGAAGAACTGGCCAAGATTCCCTTTAACCAACTGATCCAGAGAAGCTGGGCCCTATATACCAGAGTTGGTATGAGTTACGAGGATCGCATGCCATCGTTTCTTAAACAGGCTTCCTCTCCTTTCAGTTATGGTGAGGACGCTTTTGCAATCATCCACAGCGCTCTCCATGAGGGCGCAGAGGCCAGTTGTAACTTTCTGAGTAGCCTTTTTTCTGCTCTGTATGAATACTTCGTGGTTGAAACACTGCCCGGGCAACCCGGTTCCGAATCAGCGATTATTCGGTTATTCGAGCAGCTTGGCTATTGGCGGCGACAAAACGACAAACTGATTGTTCCGAAAGTCAAAACTGCTAAAGGAGAGATTCCGCCCATGAACATTATCAAGGGTATGGAGGGTATTATTACCAAGGATCACCCATTCCAGCAGGCTATTGCCAGAGCCCAGCTTGACAGCGGCCCGATGAATATAATAGAAGAAAGTGCTACCCGGCAAAAAAAATGCCTGAAGCAAACCATTAAGGCACTTGTCAGTAAACAAGCCACCGATGATCAGGCCAAGACAAAACAAAGACCATCCCCGGGCAAAACTCAGTGGCAAAAAAATAAAGACAAACAGGCCACCGTCGTCCACGCCGAAAACCTGGTCGCTGCCACATCGACAGCTACAACATCAGAGGCGGGCAGTGGCCAAAAAAGTTCTGCAAAATCTCTGAGAGCATCGGCAGACAACAGTAAGTCGCCTGTAACATTTGCCAGACAATGCAATCAACTCATCAATGCTGACAACCTCGACCTGCTTAAAAAACTGCTAAAAGACAATCCGAAGCTTGTCCACGGATTAAGAAATTCACCCAAAAACAAAATTAACAGTTTTCTGGCAGCACATGGAATCGAAAATTTTATGCCGGAATTAAAGGTTCAAGGAAAACGAAAGTAGCTTTAAGCACTTAAGGAGTCGTCTGGAAATAACTTCCCTATTTTCATTGCCTGACGTGCTGAGCTTGTCGAAGTTCGGTGGCACTACCCTCCGACAAGCTCAGGGTGACCGGAAATCGGGGACTTATTAAAAGACAATTCCTAATGGCGACAGGTTAAGCCTGTCGCCATTAGGAATTGTCCTGAAATAACTTCCACATTTCCAATGTTGCCCGGTAAAGAGAAAACCTTGCCACGGAGACACGGAGAAAAGAAAAAATCTTTTCCTCTCTGACTCCGTGGCAAAAAAAAAGAGGAAGTTATTCCAGGACCAATCCTAAGCAAAATATTTTTCATCCCTGAGGGTGGCGCAAAATATTTTCACGCGCCGTGGGCATTTGTGTGCTTTGTGGTTCAAAGCTTTTGCTTCTGGAATCAATAGATAGATGCTTAATGTCTAACGTAAGTACGGGCGCTATTATCGGGCCGCACGGACTGACGGGAATAGCAGCTTAACAGCCGCTATCCAGGGAAAGCGTGACGAAGCAGGAAGATTCCCGGATCCAGGAAACCTCGCCCGCCCGGGAGGGGAGTGTCAGAAGTAACATGCGCTTATCTTGCACAATGTTAAGGGTAGATGGGTGCGCTGGGCCGCTTTTGACTGACCATGCCATTCGAATATAGAGTCAGCACGTTTTTAATCGTTTAAAATCAAAAAGTGACCATGGGGAAGTCGTATGCAAGACCATGCCGTTCTTCTTCACATAACCCCGCATTGCTTCGCAAACGTTTTTGCCCCTTTGGCAAGCAGGAGTTCCCTGCATTCCTTGTGGCCTCCCCTAAAGGCCACGTCCAGGGGGTTCTGGCCGGAAAAATTGGTGATATTGACATTCAAATCCTTGTGACTGAGTAGCGCTGTCAGGCTACCCAGCCAATTAATTTTGTCATTGTAGATTGGTTTAAAATACGTCGAATTGCACAGCGTGTGCAGGGGCGTGTCACCGAAATCATCGGTGGCATTAACATCCACTTTCGGATGAGTTATCAGGCGTTTCAGAATACCAGTATTGCCCCGTTTGACCGCACAGTGCAGGGGAGTTTCACCTCGATTATTGGTGGCATTTACCAGCACTCTCTCGTGAAGCAGATCATCTTGGAGCAGCTCTTCCAGGCAATCAATGAAGCCCGAATAGGCGGCCAGGTGCAGGGGAGTTTCCCCTCTATTGTTCGTGGCGTTGACCAGCACTCCCGCTTTGCGGAGCAGCTCTTTCAGACAACCAACCCTGTTTTCCAAGACGCAATAGTGCAATGGGGTGTTGGCGGCATGATTGCCGACATTGACATCCACACCAAGGTGATTGAGCAGTGCTTTCAGGTTATCGATTCTGTCTTCAAGCACTGCCATGTGCAGAGGCGTGCAACCCTTTTTGTCGGTGACATTGACCCTCGCGTTTTCGTTAAACAGTAGTTCTATCAGGATGTCAAAATTGGCCTTTTTGGCAGCAAAATGGACGGGGCTTTGTCCCTCCAGGCCCACAGCATTGACATCCGCCCCCTTTTCGATGAGCCGTTTCAGGCAGTTGATGTTGCCTTTATCGGTGGCCAGGTGCAGGGGGGTGTTGTTCTCGTCATTAACGGCATCAAGATTCGCCCCGCAGTCAATAATTATATCCAGGAAGTGGACATCGCCCATCAAGGCGGCCTTGTGCAGGGGCGTTTGGCCATTCTCAGTGGTGGCATTGATATTCGCGCCTGCAAGCCACAGCTCTTTCAAAGCGGGACCATTCTCAGCCGCTAAAGCGGCAAACAACAGGCAGTCATACTCATGGCTGCCGAAAGAATGAGCGCGAAGTATTGCCAGATGTTGCCTGAAGGCTTCCATATCTTCAGTATAAAGGGCATACACAGTTACTGGCCTGCCGGGCACGGGGCCCGACAGACAGAGCAGTGGCAACACGATTTGCTGTTGACATTGGGAACAACCCCGCTGAAGCAGTTTGCTTCGGGCCTGATCAGTGGCAAGACAATCAAGATGCATATAACAGGCATTCTGACAAGATGCTTTGACCCGGAGCCCACCGGTAAATTGCCCGCTGGTGTTACTCTCATCACTCTGGCAGATAATGCATTCGAACGACTCAATGATGCTACTTCTGACACTATCCATCTTAAGCACCTCTATCAGTGATTGGGTTAGACACTATAAATTTATTTGCTTAGTCTTCATTTTGACAACAAACAGCAGAGAAAATTGCATGGAACTGCAATTTTCGCCCGAGAGGCTGTCAATTCTTGAATACGTGTGTTTGTGCTGCCCGAAGTTGTCCCGGGAGGCTGTCCGAGAATAGCGCCCGAAGCGAGGATTGTGAGAAATTGAGG
>NZ_JAHHPO010000777.1 GCF_024606365.1 Endozoicomonas sp. ONNA2 | reverse complement strand
TGATTGCGGTGGAGCATCTGAATATGTGGAAGTTATTTACAGACAATTCCTTAACAGACAACTCCCACGATCCTTCGCGGGAATGCCTACCTGATCGGGGGGATACTCAGCCCCCCTGATTCCCCCTCCATGCAGCATCATCCAACAATACGTATTCTTTTATTCAAAAAAAGCCTGATTAATTCGCACCATTGTGGCTCGGTCAGCCTCATCAATAAACGTGCCCTGGAGCGTTAAAACCCATCGCACAGACAAACAGACCGTCCTGATTAGACAGAAAAAGAATTAGCAGGCACTCTCATATTTCTGTATTATTGCCACGGGATCGCCAGAGTATTACTCTCGATAACCAGATGAGGATGGAAAGTCAGAGCTGTTGTTACACCAAAGCCTGTTTAGTCAGAGGGTTGACAAGGGGGAAGTCAGAGTGCATTTCCAATGGGGTAGTGCATATATGCTCTGACAGCCAGGTCAGAGACAAGACAAAACAGGAACAATCACACGGAAAAAAACACACATTCCGATTTGCAAATCATTTACAAGGATGAAGGCAGTCATCCGATTCCTGCCATTTAAGCCCAAACAGGCAAACGGCTAACACTACAGCGCTGTCAGGGACAGAAGCACTGGCTCATTTTTTGATCGGACATTGATTCAGGTCAAAGCACCCTCACTTCGGTTTACCCACAATAACCACCAATCTCATAAGTACAATCCGAAGGTAACATGGAGCATGAGCACTGCAACGTTACAGCCGAGCTATAGCGACAAGCTATACAACTACAAGGTAGTTCGGCAGTTTGCCATCATGGCCGTGGTCTGGGGAGTTGTTGGTATGGCGGTAGGCCTGCTGATCGCGTCCCAGATGGTCTTTCCCGAACTCAACCTAGGCTTGCCCTGGACCAGCTTTGGACGCTTGCGGCCACTGCATACCAATGCGGTGATCTTTGCCTTTGGCGGCTGTGTGCTGTTCGCAACGTCCTACTACATCGTCCAGCGCACCTGTCAAACGACACTGGCCATGCCACGGCTTGCCGCTTTCACCTTTTGGGGCTGGCAACTGGTGATTGTTGCTGCGGCCATTACCCTGCCCCTGGGCATGACCTCTTCCAAAGAGTACGCCGAGCTGGAGTGGCCTATTGATATTCTGATCGCGGTGGTCTGGGTCAGTTACGCCCTGGTGTTCTTTGGCACCATCATGAAGCGCAAGAGCAAGCATATCTATGTGGCTAACTGGTTCTTTGGTGCGTTTATTATTACCGTTGCCGTGCTCCATATCGTCAACAGCGCCTCTCTGCCCGTCAGCCTGACCAAGTCTTACTCTGCCTACGCCGGTGCCATGGATGCCATGATCCAGTGGTGGTATGGCCACAATGCGGTGGGCTTCTTCCTTACCGCTGGTTTCCTGGGCATGATGTATTACTTCGTACCCAAACAGGCGGAGCGTCCGGTTTACTCTTACCGTCTGTCCATTGTGCATTTCTGGGCACTGGTCGCCATCTACATCTGGGCCGGCCCCCACCACTTGCACTACACCGCACTGCCGGACTGGGCCCAGAGCCTGGGTATGGTGATGTCACTGGTGCTGCTGGCACCGTCCTGGGGTGGCATGATCAACGGCATCATGACCCTCTCCGGTGCCTGGCACAAGCTGCGGACTGACCCGATCCTGCGCTTTCTGGTGGTTTCGCTCTCCTTCTACGGCATGTCCACCTTTGAAGGCCCGATGATGGCCATCAAGACCGTTAATGCCCTGTCCCACTACACCGACTGGACCATTGGTCATGTGCATTCAGGTGCCCTGGGCTGGGTAGCCATGGTGTCATTCGGTTCGCTCTATCACCTGATTCCCAGGGTATACGGCAAAGAGCAGATGTACAGCGTCGGCCTGATCAATACGCACTTCTGGCTGGCCACCATCGGCACCGTTTTGTACATCGTGGCCATGTGGGTGAACGGGATCACCCAGGGCCTGATGTGGCGTGCCGTCAACGAAGACGGTACCTTGACCTACAGCTTTATTGAGTCCGTAGAGGCCAGCGGCGTCGGCTACATTGTCCGCGCTATTGGTGGTGCCTTCTTTGTGCTGGGCATGCTGGTCATGGCTTACAACGTTTACCGTACGGCCAGTAAATCCCGGGAGCCCTCTTCCGATAAAAAATCCCTCGAACTCAACCCGGCCACTGTACCGGTTGAAGGGAGATAATAATCATGGCTAGCAAACACGACATTATTGAAAAGAACCTGGGCCTGATGGTGATAC
>NZ_JAHHPO010000776.1 GCF_024606365.1 Endozoicomonas sp. ONNA2 | reverse complement strand
TAGACCAATTTGCTGCCACCGCACGACTGCATGGATGCAGGAGCTAGAGCAACGCGGGAGGAGTTGCCGCGTAGGGCAGTCTATTCTGGGACAGCCTCTTGGGCTTTATTGGCTGTTGTCCAGCCCTTACCGTGTTCGAAACATGTCATAGCAGGGATCTTCCATGGCGTAGCCTTTAATGGTGCTATTAAGCTCGGGGGAGATTTTTGCAAGGGGCCACGGAGTAGGCTTGAATTCATACAATGTGAATAATGCATCCAGAGTTTCTCGAAAAACTTGGATGTCCCACGTGTTGGTGAGAAGGGAGGAAGTAAATTCGGCCACAAGCTTGGCAACATGATCGGCAACCTTATCTTCGCAAATTATCCCAAGCGCCAGCTCGTCCTTTAAATGAGTTATGGTTTCTATATAAGGCTGGGTTTTGGTGGACAGGTGATCAAATGATGCTATTACGAGTAATTGCTCAAGAAATTTAACAAGTGCACTGTAATCAGGATTATTAGCCGCATCAGCCTTGCAACAGAACAGAGTATTCTTTAGCAACAGATCCACAGCTTCGAACCATGGCGTGAAATCAGAAACACTCATACCAAGATTAAGATCTTTTAGCTCTGCGCTATTACATTGTGTAAGTATATTATAAGAATTATATTTTTCTGGATTCAGATAGCCGGGTATTCTGGTCAGACCATGAGCCTTTTTAACAATTCCAGGTCGGCTTTGAGTTAAACAAAAATTATCAAAGCTAAATATTTCCCCATTAAATGCATTCACCAGTGAGTTTAAGGATTTTAAATCAATACCTTTATCCAAAACCAACCTATGGATTGGAGGTAGCTCATTCTTTGGGGGGGCAATATCTGTGAAGCTCACACTTCGTGCCGCTATAGACTGTGCTGAAGGTTCGCCTGCACCAACCGAATACCCTGCCGACAGGTGAGGATTCGTTCCACTCGCTCCCTGTGAGTGTTGCTCCATAGCCTCCCAGTATGAGGGTGGAAGATCTGAATTATTTGGGCCGATATTCATTTCATTATCCTCGTCAATTATGGTCATGAGCCAATAGGCTATTAATCACGACTCCCCTATCATAGACCATTACGTCTGAAACACGTTGGCAATTTTTCAAGAATGTTTTTTTACTTGAAACTATTATTCTTTTTATGTTCGTCACCCGATGTCTTTCGGATAATAAGGAATTGTCTGAAAACAACTTTTCTGATATGGACGGTATTACCAAAAAAAATATAAAAAATAATCCTCATTTTGCCTATATTCAAGAAGCCTTGTTTCATTACCCTTAATGTTGTTTTCTGTGCGAACGTTTATGAAAAGTTATTTGACAGATGTCGAAGATCAAATGGTGCGATTTTATAGTTTACTCAATTAGAGAGATCGTCGGCTGTATGCTGCTATTGAATCAATGAAACTGGGTCATGGTGGTGTTCAATACATTTCA
>NZ_JAHHPO010000068.1 GCF_024606365.1 Endozoicomonas sp. ONNA2 | reverse complement strand
ACCCAATCGGAGTGGGACGTGGAGCCTGCCAGTGAGAGCAGCGAAGACAAAGCCGCAGCTGAATTTATTAAAGAGCAGTTAAATAGCCGCAACTTTGATGACGTTACCGATAAGATGCTATTCGGCGTCTTTTACGGCTATTCCGTGGCCGAGTGTTTGTGGGCATACGACGGCAACAGAATTGTCATAGACGATATCAAGGTCAGAGACCGCAGTCGGTTCCGATTCGGTATGGAGGGCGACCTGCGGCTCATCAATATCAACCATCCCAACGGCATGCAGCTGCCCAAGAAAAAGTTCTGGGTATTCAGCGCCGGTGCCGACCACAGCGACAACCCCTATGGCATGGGGCTGGCGCATTACCTCTACTGGCCGACATTTTTCAAGCGAAACGGCATCAAGTTCTGGCTGATCTTTCTGGAAAAATTCGGCATGCCCACTGCAGCGGCCAAACTTCCCCCCGGGCAGGCGCAGGACCCCATCGAGCGAGAGAAAGCCCTGCAGGCACTGGATGCCATACAAAGCGACAGCGGCGTGGTGATTCCCGACAACGTGGTCATCGAGCTAATAGAAGCGGCCAGATCCGGAACCGCCGACTATAACGCCCTCTGCCAGCGTATGGACAAGACCATCAGTAAAGTGATCCTTTCCCAGACCATGACCACCGATGACGGCAGCAGCCGCAGTCAGGCCGAAGTTCACCAGGACGTGCAGCAGGACGTGATCAAAAGCGACGCCGACCTGGTATGCGAGAGTTTCAACCAGCAGGTGGTGACCTGGCTGACCGAATGGAATTTCCCCAACGCTACCCCGCCCAGAGTATGGAGAAAGACAGAGCCAGAAGAAGACCTGATGGCCAGGGCAGACCGGGACAACAAAATAAGCACCCATGAAAGATTCCAGCTTTGTACCCATGGTCCGTAACTTTTCTGGAAAATACCGTTGTTGAATGGCAGCGGAAAAGCGGAATTTCCCAAGTTACAGTAATTTCAAATAAACATACAAAAGAGTATTTC
>NZ_JAHHPO010000775.1 GCF_024606365.1 Endozoicomonas sp. ONNA2 | reverse complement strand
GTTCGACCGATTCTGTCGCCCTGCTCCCAGGGCCATTTTCAGAAATTAAATGAAACCTCAACACCCAAGTAACGTTCATCAACGTCGAGCAGCTTTTTCCGGTTAGGGGAAAAACGATAAGTTGGTGGCAAAACGCTTAAACGAATCGATAAATGTTGTATTGTCTCCCCGCCTGTGACACCACTGATCCATTGGCTGATTTTTTCAACCGGGTCCAACAGAAACAGTACGGTTGAACCTAACGTCCGGGAGCCCATCACCTCACTGTCATTATCCAGAATTTTCAGTTTTTTCTGGTAAGCCCATTCCCCGTAGAGCCAGCCCCCAAGGGGAGTCACAATAATGTCCTGAATGGAGGGAGGCTCACAGGTTGCCTCAATGCCATATTCATACAGGAAAGTGGACATCAAAAATGAATAAACAAGGGAGTTCCACTGGTTATAGCCCGATGAACGGGCCAGAACGTAATACACACCACCAAAATAAGGGTGCCCGATGTAATTGATGTACCATTGATCGGTGTCCCATACAGGCCCTGACTTGACATTGTGCCACCACTTGCTGAAGGGTCTGATTTCCGATTTATCCCATTTGGACACACTTTCTGGCAACAGGGCGATCACTCCCAGCGCACCGAGCGCCAGACCAAAGGTCACTTTGGTTTGGTACCAAAGTCTGGCCTGATTCTCTTCCGGGTACTTGTCAAATAGGGTGATGTCCCAACCTTTGTCTTTATCCTTCAGGGACCAACGCCAGTCATCCGCAGACAACGGAGATTGCAGCTCAAATGACTGTGGACAACTGGCAGGATCATTTTGCAGCTGATGCCGGCTCACTACTTCTGTCTGGCAGGCCGCCATAACATCATGTAAAACGGGCAGTGAAGCCAGCTGATCAGGGTTGCAATCATCTGCAAACCCGGGCTCCAATAATCCTGATAACAAAAAAAGGGAGGCAAGAAGAATCAACAGGCTTTTTATCGTTTGGGTATTATTCTTCATATGATGCGACATCAACACAGCGTTGTTTGCTGAATTCAGCTCCAGAGTCTTATGAAAGCAAACCAATTTTTATAGACCATATTTTTATAGCTGGCAAAGCGGTCAACGCTTTCAAAGGCTGAGTTCAAACGTACCAACACAGTGAAAAAGAATGAAAACCCCTTTTTTCACAGAATCACAAGGCCTTCATCAAAATCATCATAAAAAAATGCCAAATGCCGATGGAGTAAGCTAACGTGATTTTATTGTCTTGGTATTATTTGATCGTTTTTCGAATCAAACGGCGTTAATTCCATTGCTCGGTTCCAGAAGATACGTTGTCCTGCTGTTCCGATATTGTTGACCAGATAGTCAGGCATCTTATGCGATATCTTCTTGTCTTGATCACTGCCATTGCGCAGATTTTTTTTTCTACCCTGGTTAACCAGTTACTGGGTAAACTGGTCCAGCCTCATGGTCGCATCATCTCAAGAAAAGAGCGCATCAAGCGCAGCTGGGTAAGAACAATCTGGTTGGTAGCAGGGACTCTCATGCTGTTTAATCCGGTCCCACCGGTTATTATGATTATTGCCTTACCCACTACGTTTCTGAGTTTTATGATTCTTGATGAAATGCGCTAACGAACAAAAAAAAGGCTAAGTAGCTGGCCATATGGAATCGAATATTTCTGGCTACTTGGGCAGGTACTGTGCAAGGCACAACGGAGGGAGCATAGCCGTAGC
>NZ_JAHHPO010000774.1 GCF_024606365.1 Endozoicomonas sp. ONNA2 | reverse complement strand
CGCAATCCTCGCTACGGGGACGCCCAGTCGGGCGCTATTCTCGGACAGCCTCCCAAGTACGGGTATGGCGAACTTCCTGAATGGGTCTGCAGCGGTTTCAGTCCATATTTCAATCAAGAATGGGCCCTGGTAATTGTTCGAAGTTTTCTGAAGGCAGCGACAAAATCCACAGTGCCCTTACCAAACGGTACGTTCTTGAAGACGCCGGGGCGGTTATCTTTGACATGCACCGCCACCCTATGGCCTTTACCGGCTTCAAGCTCGGCTTCCATATCATTACCCCGGGCAGACAGGTTGCCAATATCGGGATATACCTTGCAACACTGGCTGTTAAACTCATTGACATACGCCATTCCCTTGGTGAAGGAGTTGATCAGTCTGGTGTCCATAATTTCTACCGCCAGCATCACGTTCATGCGCTCGGCCCAGGCGATGCCCTGGCGTAAACCGTCTTTGAACTACTGCAGTGTTCTGGCATTACCAGTGGCGCAGGACTGACAGAACAGCGGTTAACCAAGGTGGATTCCATGACCGTCATGGCGGAACAAAAATGATGAAACAGGCCGACAAGGTTGTCGCTTTGGTAGACAGTAGTAAACTTGGGGTTCGAAGCGGTTTATTGTTTTGCCAAACCGCCAATATTCATATCCTGATCACCGGTCGGAAAACTGATCCTGACATATTAAAAGACCCTGAACAAAAAAGGGATACAGCTTCTGCTCGCGTAATTTGTCGCTCATAGCTGTTTGGGCAGCCGCCAAACAGAATCGGGCATGGAAATAAACAAGCGGAGTACTTTTGTGAAAAACCAACTTGACCAACTCAGAGAACTGTCCAAAGTAGTGGCCGATACCGGTGATATTGAGGCGATACGCCTGTATAAGCCTGTTGATGCCACGACCAACCCTTCGTTGATACTAAAAGCCGCGGAGCTACCGGATTACCAGCCTCTGCTTGAGGAGGGTATTCTGTGGGCGAAAGCACAAAATGCTGAAAATGTTGCAGCATCAGCCTGTGACTGGTTAACGGTCAATATTGGCAAAGCCATTCTTGACGTTGTGCCGGGTCTTGTCTCGACGGAAGTCGATGCCCGATTATCTTTTGATACCGGAGCAACGGTCAAAAAGGCGCAACGACTGATCGAGCTTTACCGTTCAATCAGTGTGGACACCGACCGGGTGTTAATTAAAATTGCCTCCACCTGGGAGGGTATCCGGGCCGCTGAAATTCTGGAAAAACAGGGCATTCGCTGTAATCTCACCCTGCTGTTCTCCTTTGCCCAGGCCAGGGCCTGCGCCGATGCGGGAGTCTATCTGATTTCTCCGTTCGTCGGACGCATTATGGACTGGTACAAAGCGCATCAGGGCGTTGATGGTTTCTTGCCAGAAGAAGACCCTGGTGTTTTATCAGTGACCAACATATACAACTATTACAAACAGCATAACTACCAAACAGTGGTCATGGGCGCCAGTTTCAGGAACATCGGCGAAATACGACAACTTGCAGGTTGCGACTGTCTGACCATTGCTCCTCGCCTGTTAGAAGAGTTAAGCCAAAGTCAGGAATTACTTGCCCAAAAACTGCAATCTTCATCTCCAGTCAAGCCGGAACAGCCTGAGGCTATCTCGGAACCACAGTTTCGTTGGGAGCATAATAGCGATGCCATGGCCACTGAAAAGCTGGCTGAAGGTATCCGGCTGTTTGCTGCTGATCAGGAAAAACTCGAAAAGCTTCTCGATGCCTTGACAGATGATTCCGGTGATTAATTCCGGTGATTAACTGTTGTTCCTGGTTATTGTCCCGAAATAACACCGACTTTTTTTGCTGATGGAGCCCTCTTCACAGGCAAGAAGGGAAACAAATGTCGAAATTATTTCGGGACAATTACTCATGTGGCGAAGACGCGGCAAAATTTGGGCATTTGTGGTTCCGTCTTTAACTGCCCGAAGCAGGCCCTTGATGTCTTCCGGTGCACCAGTTATTAATAGTTAATAGCATAACTGGCGAATTTAATTGCTGTCTGTGTCAATTCAGTTTTTTGGCATTGCAAGGGAGCCGTCTATGCCATTTTAGTGTAAGTGTGAGCCAGTAAAAATCTCGATCACAGTTTACACTTTCAGTCCGCACGGATGCAGTGAGTTCTCGTCATAATATCCGAAAGAAATGGGGTTTTCCTGCCTGCTTTTACTGCGCTCACAACTAAAAGGTTAGTATTATGAAACCACCCACAATGTCTTTGCCGTATTCTCTCGGAACCGCGCTTCAGCCCATTAATGCCAGTCCCGCTGCTGTCGCTGCTGGTGCTACGTGTGCTTCCGGACCGTTTTTTGGCTCTTCTTCTATGCGAATTGTGAATAATGGAGATAATGTCAAGGAGTCATTGTCCCGGTCGGGAAGGGTTTCAGAAAAGCGAATTGACAGCGGGAAAGTCTACACCGTTGCCGGTTTAACCAAACTCGGTGACCGAAGCATTGATATCTATGTCACTCAAAGTGGCAAAGTACAACAATCATCCCCGGGCAATAGCCTGGTACATTACGGCACCGGGGATGAAGTTAAAGAACTCAAGCCAGGGGAAGACAGAATCGAGAGGAGTGAGGCAGATCAAGAGTATTATTTTCTCAGCAAGGGGCAAAGCAAGAAGTTAGACAGAGGCAAAGTGTATGAGGGTACCAACAGTACGCCGGACTGTTATGTTTCGCCACAAGGTCAATTAACCAAAGCGAGGGCTGATGGCAAGTTATTTAAAATCGGGGCTGCTGGTGAGCTGGTAGAATATAAGCCCGACCCAAAAGGCTATCAGCATGTTATTTCACAGAAGAAGGAACATTTTATTGTTACTGCAACAGGGGCCTTCCCCCTGAAACCGGGTATTGTTAATCCGGCTACAGGGAACAGGCCTGCCATGTATCTATCAGAAAGCGGACAGCTGACGGCTGCCTCGGACACTCATGCCCGCTTGTTCAAGTTGGGCGATGAAGATCAGGTGGCAGAATTCAAATCAGGTGAAGCTGCCTTTAAATACACAGTATCAGAGCAAAAGACGCCTTTTCTTATTACTTCCACAGGCGCGTATACCTTAAAGCCGGGAACGCTGTATAAGGCGCAGGATGGTAGACCTGAGATGTATGTTTCCAAAGAATGCGTTCTGACTAAAGCTTCGGACACTACATCCCGTTTAGTCAAACTGGGGGATGAAGATGAAGCTGTAGAATATGAACCCAACTCATCAAACTTTAATATCAAGATTTCACAGAAAGGGAATCCTTACTGTATTACGTCTACAGGCGCGAGCCATATAAAGCCGGGTTCAGTTTATATGGCTCAGGGAACCAGGCCTGCCTTCTACCTTTCAGGGTCATCTGAGTTGACAACAGCTTCCAGTCAAGATGCTACGCTCATTAAACTGGGCCAGGAAGACCAGGCTGTCGAATACCAAAAAGATCCAAAAGGCTTTAATTATGTGGTTTCAAAGCAGAGGAGTCCTTTTCTTGTTACTGCTGAAGGCTTTCTCCCTTTGACCTATGACCAAACAGTCATTGCCGAACTTCCTGCGGGTCGTCAACTGGAGGTGACTGCCAAAAGGGATGTGGGGTTGCAACACCGGTTTATCGATTAATCCAAGGGCCTCCCTGCTTCAGAAAGTTAAAGACTGAACCACGAAGGGCCAGGAGGCTGTCCGAGAATAGACTGCCCTGCGCGGCAACTGCTCCTGCGTTG
>NZ_JAHHPO010000773.1 GCF_024606365.1 Endozoicomonas sp. ONNA2 | reverse complement strand
GTATTCCTTACCAGCTTGGTGGGCTGGTTTGGCTGGGTTCACAGAATAGTTACTAACGTATTGGCATTTTTGTTACGTTGAGCATGAGGAGCGTCAGAAACCCACTGCTGAAACCCGGTAAGGTTTGAGCCAGCATTGTTCAGTGCATTAACAATGGCTTGATGGGCCCGGTCCGGGCGATAGCCTTTGGCGGTGAATTGTCCCATTGCCCATTGATAATTTTGCTGCCGCAGTTCTCGAAAGGCAGGCTGTGGGCCTAATGGCGTGGTGTTTACCATGATTTCCACCGAACGATAATCAGAGCCGCACTGGGTTAACACCTTTTCTGCCATGCTTTTGGCAACAGAGGGGGCATAACCTTTGCGTTGAAATTGATGGGTAGCCCAGCCAAACCACTGCTGCCGTAAAGGCGCGGTATTGCCTGGCTGGTTAACCACTCCAGTTATCTTGTAACCAGATAGACTTTTGTTACCACATCCTGATATGGGAATAAGTAGATAAATGCCAGGGGTCGGCTCAGCTTTACTAACTTGCCGTCCGAACGCCACCCGAGAGGTGCTTGAACTATCTTCTATAAAGGTAGTAGCAGCTAGCCAGTTGATGCCATCCATGCCAGCACCCATGCCACCGATGTCGTCCATCAAGCGTTTCCTTTTCCCGGTAATAATAGTCAGGTTATCGGAGCAACGGTTGGAAGTTTTAAGTCAGGCAGCCTCACCGGAGGCTGCGTCGGCAGCGCATATCTCGCAAATTGGTTATCAGAAGCAAACCACGAGTCAATATTAAGTCCGACAGGCGCCTGACCGGCCTGTTTCATTATTCGCTGCTGGCAACATCTTTACTCACCATCATTTCCGGTGTTCCCCGGTAAAACAGGGTAACGCTAAGAGCAAATGTCAGTATTTCGGCTACCGGAAGGGCAAGAAATGCGCCTTCAAGCCCAAAGGTTTTCCAGAACAGAATGATCAGCACCAGTGGCAGAAACAGAGAGCGGCTGATGGCAATCAGGGCCGACTGGGTAGCCCCATGCATCCCGGTAAAATAACCGGACAGGGTAATATTGATACCGTTAAACAGAAATGCCGGCCAGATCATGGCTATGATCGACATGGTCAAAGCCAGCGTAGCGACTTCGTCACTCTGGATAAAAACACTGGCCAGCGCCTCTGGATAAAGCAGTAGAGCCGTCGCAAAGGTTATACCGACCATAATGGCAAGACCCACAGCCAGCCTCATAAAACTGGCAATACGCTCTGGCTTTCTGGCTCCGAAGTTGACGCTGACAAGCGGTCCCAGAGCTTCTGCAGTGCCGTAGGCCACCATAATACTAAACCACAGGATATAGTTGACAATGGTAAAGGCGGCAACACCCGCTGTGCCTGCTTCAATCATCAGAATCCAGTTGATAACAAACATAACCAGTCCACCGGACATCTCGTTGATGAACTCGGAAAAACCGTTATAAGCGGCCCGGAACAGTTCAAACCAGGAGCCATAGGGTTTAATCAACCGAATGCGGACCTGTTTGCCAAAAAAGCGTACCATAAGAAACGCAGTACCCACCGTATAAGCGATACCACTGGCAAATGCTGCGCCACTGACACCCTGGCCCCACACCTTGATAAACAACGCATCCAGTACAATGTTCGTTATGGCGGTAAGCACCAGTCCGGCTAACGCATAGTTTGGCGCATCATCAACCCGGGCAAAATACGATAAGGTATAAGCCAGCCCCATGAAGAGCATGAAAGGGGAGATTATACGGATATATTCCGTGGCCAAAGACAGTGCTTCACCGTCTGCTCCGACAAAAGCCGCAATATCCCCGGCAAAAAAGCCAGCCAGGCTGGATACAGTGAGAGCAAAAATAACAATCACCGTCAGGGATTTGGTAAAAATATTGGACGCCCTGCGTGTATCTCCCACTCCCAGGGCTTTACCGGCAACCACAGCGCCACCGACCAGCATCATGACACAGAGGCCAAAGAACACCGAATACAGGGGTACCACCAGATTAACCGCTGCCAGGGCCGTTGCCCCCACGTAATTACCGACAAAGATACCATCAACAATACCCGCTGAAGACAACGCCACCAGCCCCAGTACGGATGGCACAACAAAACGGCAAAAATCCACCGTGGTACTGCCGGTGGTCATCGTTTCATCAGTAGTGTAAACAGGCATAGACGCTTCCTCATTGCGGCAGGAGATTACATTTGCCCGCAATGCTTTATTCCTTTGACTGGATAAATGAACAATTGTTCAAATTGGACACATGTTCAATTTGTTTTTATGCTATGTCAACCCGAAGTTATATCGGACAAATTCAGTCTATGAGTTATTTGCCAAAAGATGAAAAACGCAAGGCTATTCTGGAGGCCACCCTCACCCTGGTGGTGTCCTGTGGCTTTGCCGGTATAACTGCCCGCAAGGTTGCTGCCGAAATGGGTGCCGCCACGGGCACCATACACCATCATTTTTCGTCGCTGGATGAGTTAAAAACCGAGGTAATCCGTTATGCCATATCATCATCCGTTGACTCCGACCTGAAGGCCATCAAGGGATTACCACCCTACGAAGCCCTGTTACAGATGTTGCTGCCATCAAACTTCCCGGACCGGGAGTTTGACAACCGGGTATGGCTCAGTGCCGCCGATGAAATGTGGCGCAATGAACAGCTGAAAACTGTCTATTGTGAATCCATGGTCAGCCTGACAGACCTGATTGCAAATGTGATTACCCTGGGCCAAAAACAGGGTTTGTTTGATCCGGCTCTGGATAGTCGACAATGTGCCTGGAAGTTAATGGCCACCAGCTTCACACTGTCGAATTATTCCTACCTTGGGGACAGCAGCCTCAATCTTCAGGCAATCGATGAGTTGGTAATCAATGATATCCGGCTGACGTTGGGCATAATCGGGTTTGAGACAGAACATCAAACCCGAACTTTGTCGGCCTTTATTGACTGAACAATGTTGACTGAACAATGTTGACTGAACAATGTTGACTGAAGAATGTTGACTGAACACCGTTTATGCTGACAGTTTATTTAATCTCCAGCACCTGCTCTTCTATTTTCTTTTTCCAGATCTGCGGGCCTGTTTGATGTACCGATTCACCGCGGGAGTCTACCGCTACGGTCACCGGCATATCTTCCACTTCAAATTCGTAGATCGCCTCCATGCCCAGTTCAGGAAAGGCCAGTACTTCTGCTTTTTTCACCGCCCGGGAGACCAGATAAGCGGCACCACCGACGGCTATCAGGTAAACGGACTCATTATCCCTGATCGCGTCAATGGCTGCCGGGCCGCGCTCTGCCTTGCCGATCATACCGGCAAGACCGGTGCTCTCCAGCATGGTGCGGGTAAATTTGTCCATTCGGGTTGAGGTGGTTGGGCCTGCCGGGCCAACGGCTTCATCACGCACAGGGTCAACGGGGCCTACGTAATAGATAAAGCGCCCTTTCAGATCAACCGGCAACTCTTCTCCTTTGGCGATCATATCCACCATGCGCTTATGGGCCGCATCCCGACCGGTCAGAATCTTGCCAGACAGCAGCACAGTATCGCCCGGCTGCCAGCTCTTGATGTCATCATGGCTCAGGTTGTCTACATTGACCTTGCGTACACCCTCGCCCATGTCGAGGCTGACCTGCGGATAGTCAGCAACATTTGGTGCTTTCTGGTATACCGGACCGTTGCCGTTCAAGGTAAAGTGGGCATGGCGGGTGGCCGCGCAGTTGGGAATCATGGCCACAGGCAGAGAAGCGGCGTGGGTCGGGTAATCCCTGATCTTGATATCCAGTACGGTGGTCAGACCCCCCAGGCCCTGGGCACCGATACCCAGTTTATTCACCTCATCCATAATCTCCAGACGCAGTTCTTCCACCCGGTTCCGGGGACCACGGGCACGGAGTTCATGGATGTCGATGGGGTCCATCAAGGCTTCTTTGGCCATCAGCATGGCTTTTTCAGCGGTGCCGCCAATACCGATACCCAACATGCCCGGAGGGCACCAGCCAGCCCCCATGGTCGGTACGGTCTTTTTCACCCACTCAACAATGCTGTCCGATGGGTTAAGCATGACCATTTTGGATTTGTTCTCAGAGCCCCCCCCTTTGGCCGCCAGTTCCACCTCAACGGTGTCTCCGGGTACCAGGGTCATGTGGATAACCGCCGGCGTGTTGTCTCTGGTATTTTTGCGGGCACCGGCAGGATCGGCCAGGATCGAAGCACGCAGTACGTTGTCCGGATGGGTATAGGCCCGGCGAACCCCTTCGTTGATCAGGTCTTCAATGGCGCGGTCAGTATCAAAACGTACGTTCATACCCACCCGGACAAAGACAGTAACGATACCGGTATCCTGGCAGATAGGGCGCTTGCCCATGGCGCACATTCTGGAGTTAACCAGAATCTGGGCCATGGCATCTTTCGCTGCCCTGGACTCCTCTTTCTGGTAGGCCTGATAAACCGCATCAATAAAATCAATGGGATGATAGTAGGAAATAAACTGCAGTGCGTCTGCGACACTCAGAATTAAATCGTCTTCCCGAATCACAACATTCATTGGTTTTTCACCCCCTGTTTTACGATTTTATTTGGTAAACCACTTATAATTGCGCAAGGATTATACCAACGCCAAAAGCTAATAACATTGATTAACCACAGGTAGGATAAAGTTTTCTCAAAAGCAGCAGAACTCTATTTTGGGCGATTGGTATTATCGATCACAGGTTGTACACTTGCTCACCAGATTCACTGTTCAAAGCAACGGTCAGGGGGGGTTCCGTGCCGAAGATTCAGTTTCAGGGCAACAGTTACCTGATGGATGAGAACGAGAACCTTCTGGATGGATTACTACGCCAGCATGCCAGGGCACCGTGGTCCTGCCGGGCCGGCGTCTGTCACTCCTGCATGCTTCGAGTCACGGCAGGGTGCGCACCTGACCACGCACAGTCTTTTCTGACCGCTGAGCAAATCAAAAAAGGCTACATTCTCGCCTGTCAGACTAAGGTAGCCGGAGATTTAAGCCTGGCACTGCCTACCCGGGATGAAGTGCCCGGTATTCTTACCGGGCTGGAATCACTCAGCGCAACGGAAGTCATCATCAAGCTGTCCACCCGCCTGCCCTTCGACGTTGCTGTTGGCGAGCATATTACCCTGGTATCCAACAAAGGCTTTGAAGCCACTTATCCGATTTCTGGTTGCGACAGCGATTTACAGACTCTGGAATGCATTATTGTTCGATCCGCAGGCGATAACCCGTTCAGTACCTGGATTCATTCCGAGGCAAGAGCAGGCGATCGTCTGATGGTGATCAAGAATGGCTAAGGATTCACTTACTCTCTGACCGGCAAGGGTGTCAGGGTTTTGTCATGCCCCATCCTTTGCGGATCAACATGATTCCTCGAGAATATATCGTGGGGCATACAGTCGGTTTCTACATTAACCAGGCTGAAGGAGGGCTGGCGTATCACCTCCTGATAGGCGATCGTTCCATCCGGCATAACTACTGAGTGTGCAAGGTAGGCATCCACCAGCCCATGGGTATAGTCAATACCTTCGGTCTCGAAGCCCTTTAGTACCACGATTTCACCAGCCTTGCATCCCAGCATGATTTCATCACCGGGTACCGTACTTTTAATGATGGCAGGATGACGGCTGCCCAGGGGGAACTGAATGCTACCGTAGTAGTAATTCTCACCGTTGCTCCGGTGCTCCACCAGCACATCCCAAAAGGCCATTACATTCGTAAACTCCCGTCCACGATAATCCTTGACGATATTGTTGCCATACTCACCTTTATCCAGATATGAGCCTGCCACCTTGAAGCGGCGGGCAATGGCCTGGTCAAAGTTGATGATGCCAGGATCCTGTTCTGCTGCAATCTGATATGCCACAGGGCGGCCGGGCAGAAGAGGGATGGCAGACTGTTTGGGCGGTTCTTCTTCTGTTTTCTGTTGCACCAGGAGAGCTTCATGCTTTTTCTTTTCAACAAGGAGACGTTCTTTCTCTTTCTGCTGGCGGATGCGTTCCCGCTCTTCCTTATGCTTTTTATCTTTGGCCAAGGCTTCTGCCTTCTCTCTTCTTTTCTGTTCAGCATATGCTCTTTCACTGGACTTTTTCTCTGCTTTCCGGTTTTCTTCAGCCAGTCTCAATTCTTCGGCTTTGGCTTTTCGCTTGGCCTTACGCCTCTCCTCAGCCAGCCTTGGCTCTTCCAGTCTGGCTTTCTCTTCCGCTTCCCGTGCCAGTCTCTGCTCGTCAGCTTTCTTCCTGGCCTGCTCCCTCGCCAGACGAGCCTCTCTCACCCGGACTAACCTTGCCTGTTCCTTTTCTTTATCCAATGCTGACTTTGCTTCACTGAACTTGCTGTTGCCCTTCAGTAAACTCCCGTAACGTGCCCCTTGTTGCGTCCGCTGCGTATGGAGCTTTGTGGGCCTGGCAATTTTTGCTGCCTCCTGTTTTGCAGGCGCCTGAGTTTTTGAGTCTTGAGTCATGTCTGTTCTGGCAGGGATTTGACGTACAACAATCGTCTCATTTTCCATCTCGGGTTTTGAGGCTATTTGCAGCTCTGCCGGCACCATCACTTGCGGTCGTCCAGCTTTCGACTCAGGGTCACTGACCAGTACCACCTCTTCATTGAGTTTCTTCTCTGCCAACCGGATATCCATGAATTGCAGAAAGGTTTCTGCCTGCGCCGGATCGGTAAGGTCAAGGGATGCAACCTGATTATAAAATTTAAAATCCCTGGACACACTGAGGTCGTGCGGATTGCGATTCACTATTCTTTTTTGCCCGTACTCTCCCCCGGGCTCTCCCCCGTACTCTCCAGCAGCCAGCTCACCATAAGGAGGCACAATAATGCTTACATGATCGTTATCGGAAGTTTCTGTCTTTATCGCATGGGAGATGTTTGGGGAAACCGCGATGAGTACGGCGGCAGATAGAGCAGTTATGGCTGAATTCACTGACCTTCCAGCAAAACCTTTATCCGGATTTTCCATGAGAACTACACCTTTAAATCACGTATAAGGAGAACTTGCCTGAAAACACCTGAGCAGACGGCTTCTGCAATAAGGTGGTATGAGCATAGACCATGAAAGAAAATCATCCATAAGCTCAGGATAGGTTTATCACACAGGTTTAAGTAGCTGGCCATATGGAATCGAATATTTCTGGCCAGGAGGCTGTCCGAGAATAGACTGCCCTGCGCGGCAACTGCTCCTGCGTTG
>NZ_JAHHPO010000772.1 GCF_024606365.1 Endozoicomonas sp. ONNA2 | reverse complement strand
AACCTGCCAACCAAAAAATCGGGAACCATCGTATTGAACACTGGCAGCATAACGGAGCATGAAAGAAAAGCACCTATAGAAAATAGCCAAGGGCAGAATTTAAGTAGGAGTGCTTGCGGGTAGAAACCACCAAGGGAGGTTCTCGGGTTAGTGCAGCCAAGCTCTATAATACAGAAACACTTGGTTGCCAAACCTCTCCAGACTTGTTGTTGTGCAAAACTGGTTCTACAGGATTGAATCGTAACAGATTCATTACCCGCTGCAGAAACACTCTCACCCTTTGGTTCCGTCTGGTGTTCTTTGCCAGATCATGCCTGGTTCCCACCGTGGAGTCCCAGTTGACTCAGGTGGGATTATTCCGGGTCTGTTCGTCAGGACTCACGCTCACAGCAGTTGTCAAACCAAGGCGTTTTGCTGCCCTTTCAGCACCAGAAATGGCTGCTTCTGCTGTATACTCAAGCCCTTTGCCCAGCAGATACCCGGCACCGGCACCAACCATGACCCAACCTGTGCCAGACTGGATTCGGCCCATAAAGCCGGGCGGATTAGCCCGTTGATCATTCTCACCCCTGGACGCATCCCGTGCCGGACTTGTAATGCCATCACTGTAACCCAAGCCACACAATGCACCTGCGTAGGTACACGCCTTGACGATATGAGAATCCCGAAAGGTGGGGGTAATACCAAGGTTATTCATATACGTGGATACGGTATCACGAATTTCCACCGTACTTTGCCAGAAGGCAGTACAACCGTGATAAGCACTTTGTGCGATGAGGTATCCCGCAGTGCCACAAGCGCCCACATATAAGGCGCGATTCAGAAAATTGTCGTGGACCGAGCCGGTAGATACAAGAAAGCCAAAAGCAAGCCCTGTCATGGTACCTGCCATAGCCAGAGTATCCTTTATGACAGAGGAAGAAATAATAACATTGGTCGCTGAGTCTGCACCTGAGTTGATATTCATTGTCAAGTCCCTCTCAGATTTAAGAATAAGACGTTTTACGTAAGGCAAACTTTGTAGATACTTAGGAATTGTCTGTAAATAACTTCCGCATATTCAGATGCTCCACCGCAATCA
>NZ_JAHHPO010000771.1 GCF_024606365.1 Endozoicomonas sp. ONNA2 | reverse complement strand
GCTTGTAGCCCTTGGAAATCAAGGGTCAATATGGTTTCAACGAATAGTTACGAAACAATCCTGAAACCAGGCGATATCTGATTGATTTTATTGAATAATCATGCGCTACGGCAACAACAGATTGGTCTAAAAATCCGCGTTTGCTCGCCAAAAGGCTCCGGTACTTGCCCTTGAGGGTATTCACCTGACAAAACTGAGTTTTTATCCACAATTATCTGCTGACCACGCTACGAGGGCCCAGACAGGGTCGCCTGGACGGACGCTATTCCCGGACATCCTCTTGGGGCTGATTAATCCGGGCCATGCAAATTATCCGGGGTTCTTTGGCATTTTGGCCATCAATTATTGCAATGTAGAATAATCGATTGAAACAAAATTCGGGGTATTGTTTAGGAGGTATAGAGAAATCAAATCCCCACTTGCGTGTCAGAGAGCCTGACTTTGCTCCCTTTTCATCGACAGTCAATAATACTTTATGCGTACTATTGGCTCCAGCCTCTGGGTATTTCGTTGTAAATTGATAGTCGACACTGAATTTTGGCAGCTTTAGTTTCGCTTCCATAATTTCATTTTTGCTAAAGATGGAGGTCAGTCCGTCTGATAAAACCTGGTTGAGATCTTCACTGTTGGGATTCGTTTCCTCTGGTGGTAAAACGAGCACTGCTTTCATACCCTTTACCGTAAGAGGAACAGCGACAAATTGATAGTGTTTATTCTCAACGTGGGTGATAGTGTTTGTACGGTGGCTTTTAATCCACTTAATTTCTGGGTGGGTTGTGGTGTTCCATGTCATTTTTGAACTTTCTTTTTGTGACATCGCGTCAAGAGGCTCATTCCATGTAACCTGTTGAAATAAGCATGTGACCAGTTGCAAGGTCAGCTTTGGGTCATCCAGATTGTTAGCCTCCATAAAACCAGCAATCGTACCCTCAGTGTCAGATGCAATGCCCGCATTGAGTGCTAATGTAGCCTTTTGGACTCCCAGCTCATTATACTTTGCACTAGATATATGGGTTATCTCGAGTTCTTTCAGAATTTCATCAACATCTTTGTTTTTTGATAGAATATGTAAACCATTTATGGTGTTCTTGATATGAGGGCCGGTTTGATCAGACTCTTTTGATTTGTCATTTAAGCCAGCTTCAACGCTGATAGTAACTTCCCTGGCTGTTCTGATTAGCTGAGGTGACATTACTACGTTTATTAATCGATTAGATAGTGCCACTTGAACAAATGCTTGTACATCGCGTATTAATTTCTGCAAATTGGGTTCGCCGTTTTTTGCGTCTATTTTAACAGCACCTGAGGAACAACCTGTTGGCTGGCTCGAGGATTGTGACAAGGGAAAACCTTTTTTTTCCCTGGCCATTGGTGGAACTCTGTCATAGTGTCCACTCATAGCGTGATCAAAACCTAATTTGTTCATGTAGATTCACAATTTCCAAGCTTAATATCTATTATTG
>NZ_JAHHPO010000770.1 GCF_024606365.1 Endozoicomonas sp. ONNA2 | reverse complement strand
TCTTAAATAAACTTTCTCTGTATCATGACGTACGATCAGTGGTAATCAGGAAAACAGTTGTAATCGTTTGAGAGGTATACAACAATCCGCAAAAATTGAAATTAATTATACTTGTCGTCTATTTTTGCCTTGTCACATCGACGTTTACTTATTAAACAACATACATCTGGTGCTGCTCCCCTATCCTTTAAACACAAGGCAACCAGCCCAGAGACTGACAGCGTTTACCAGGCAACAAGCCATTTTGATGACACCGGGCCTTTTGCCAAGCCATTGAAACAGGTCATCAGTGCAAAAGGCCAACCTGACAGAACAGCAAGAGTGAAGCGCATCGCATGGATCAGAAAGCATTTACCACCGAGCTGGAAAAACACCTGCGCCGTGAGCTGGGTACTACCCCGAAGCAGGCCACACATCGCGACTGGTGGCAGGCCCTCTCTCTGGTACTCCGTGACATTAATCTGGACCAGCTACAGGAAAGTAGCCTGAGCTATAGCAAGACAGAGTCACAACGTCATGTCTGCTACCTCTCCATGGAGTTTTTGATGGGACGCCTGCTCGGTGATGCCCTGATGAACCTTGGACTGTACGAAACCGCAGCCAACCTGCTGCAATCCCACGGTGTTCGGATGTCTGACGTGCTGGACCAGGAGCGGGACATGTCCCTGGGCAATGGTGGCCTGGGCCGTCTGGCCGCCTGTTTTATGGACTCTCTGGCGAATCAGCATATTCCGGCCACCGGGTATGGCATCAACTACCGTTATGGCCTGTTCCGCCAGGTTTTTGTCGATGGTTATCAGAAAGAGAAGCCCGATGTCTGGCGCGAATTTGGCAGCCCATGGGAGACTTGTCGTCCATCGGAAACCGTTGAGATTGGCCTGTTCGGTCTTATCGAAATGGACGACGATGGCAATAACCGGTGGTTGCCCGGCAAGAAGCTTTTTGGTGTGCCCTGGGATATCACCATCCCATCCTTTGGCGGAAAGTATGTCAACCGCCTGCGTCTCTGGGAAAGTCAGGTAGGTGCCTACCCCATCGATCTGGATAAATACAACCACGGGGAGTATCTGGAAGCCTGCCGTAACCTGGTGGATGGTGATACCATTTCCGGGGTTTTGTACCCTGAAGACTCGACGCCCCAGGGCAAGGATCTGCGACTGATCCAGCAGTACTTCTTTACCGCCTGCTCCCTCAAGGATATTATCCGCCAGCACAAGCAGCGTGGCCTGCCAATGGGCAGCCTGGCGAAACACTACGCCCTGCAATTGAACGACACCCACCCGGCCATCGCCATTCCTGAATTGATGCGTCTGCTGATGGATGAAGAAGGCATGGTCTGGAATCAGGCCTGGGCCATCACCCGGGAAATGTGTCACTACACCAACCACACTCTGTTGCCAGAAGCCCTGGAAAAATGGCCTGCCTCCCTGTTCGACCGTATTCTTCCAAGGCACCTGCAGATCATTGAGATGATTAACTATGTCTTTTTGAACGGTGAGGCCAAAGAGCAGTGGGGAGATGATGTGGAGATCATCAAGAAAGTCAGCATCTTTGAAGAGCTGGACAACGGTGGTCGCATGATCCGCATGGCCAATCTGTCGGTGATTGGCAGCCGCCGGGTCAATGGTGTTGCCGCCCTGCACAGCGGACTGGTGAAAGCCAATCTGTTCCCCGAGTTTGACCAGCTGTATCCTGGCAAGCTGGTTAACGTCACCAACGGTGTCACCCCAAGACGCTGGCTGGCGCACTGTAACCCGGGCCTGGCACGACTGCTGGACAGGAATATCGGCACCGACTGGCGTACTGATCTGAACCAGCTGGAGCAGCTGACACCGCTGGCTGAATCTCCCGACTTTCTGGATGCCTTTGCCAATGTCCGTTTCAAAAACAAGGAGCGGCTGGCGCGGCTGATTGAAAAAGAGTGCAAGGCCACCGTCAATCCCAATGCGCTGTTTGATGTTCAGATCAAGCGACTGCACGAGTACAAACGTCAGCAGTTAAACCTGTTGCACATCATCAGCCTGTATCACGAGATGCTGGATAATCCTGATGCTGACCATACCCCACGGGTGTTTATTTTTGGCGCTAAAGCTGCACCAGGCTACGTACTGGCCAAGCAAATTATTCTGGCCATCAACAAGGTCGCCCAGGTTATTAACAACGATCGTCGTTTGGATGACCGCCTGAAAGTGGTATTTCTGCCAGATTATCGCGTCACCCTGGCAGAGCAGATCATTCCTGCCGCCGATCTTTCCGAGCAGATCTCCACTGCCGGTTTTGAAGCCTCCGGTACCGGGAATATGAAGCTGGGCCTGAATGGTGCATTAACCATTGGCACCCTCGACGGAGCCAATGTGGAGATTGCCGAGGCGGTGGGCGACGACAATATCTTTATCTTCGGCAAAACCGTCGATGAGATTGCCGAACTGCAGCAGGGTTACAACCCATACCCTTATTATGAGAGCAATCCGGTACTGAAACGGGCCATTGACGCCCTGATGAATGGCTCCTTCTGCCAGCACAAGCCCGACCTGCTGAAACCCGTTGCGGAAGATCTGATGCATCGTGACCAGTTTATGGCACTGGCTGACTTTGAGAGCTATCGGGAAGCCCAGCAGAAAGTGTCCGACACTTTTCGTAAGCCAAGGCTCTGGTGGCGCAAGGCGGTGTTGAATACAGCACGCCTGGGTCGATTCTCTGCTGACCGGTCTATCGCTGACTATGCTGAAAAGGTTTGGAACAGTAAATAACAGGATGGTTCTGGCAGTTTTATGAGCAAAAGCCAGCTTTGAGAGAAGTCAGCCTTTACCGGGGCTGACTTTTTTAATTCTCCAATCACATCAATCGATACAATGACAGGTAATACGGGCATAAAAACTGGTATTGTCCTGATCCGGTACCACCTCCTCCATCGCATTGGCGACGGTCAGGTCAAGGCTGAACCACTCATTCCCCGACACATTGATCCCTACGCCCGCAGACGACAGGGTCTGTTTTGGATTCAGGGATTCAACCTCACCATGGTCGTAAAATCCATACAGGTCAAACAGATACTCATTAAATGAGAACCCGTTGTAGTGCACTTCAAGCTGCTGGTACCAGCCCTGGTCGCCACTGGCAACGCCCTGCTGATAGCCTCTCAGGGTGGATGGGCCGCCAAGTGTGAAGGACACAGCCCCCGGCAGGGCCTGTTCAGAAGTGAACTGGGCTTCTACGGTAGACAGTGCATAAAAAGGGTTATCGAAGTTATAGATAAACGTCAGTCGGGTATTGAAGAGGTTAAACTTGCGGGTAATCCCCTGCAGCTTTTCCTTGCTATTCACAGAACTGTAAAGCTGTCGTCCACTGAACTGCCATTGATTGCCCAACCAGCTCAGTTCGACACCCAACTGATACCGTCCGGTTTGATAGTCAGAGAGATCACCACCGGTAACACTGTTTTTCGAGGTTGAGTTGCCAAGGGCTGCCACCAGGTTCACCCACAGATCAGCATTGGAATACACCAGATAGCTGCCCTCCAGACTCAACTGCAGGGTATCACCGGCATAACCCAGGTCCCTGAAGTCACCGGAGTTAACCGTGGCATTGGTCAGTTGCAGGCTACCACCGAGCCGCAGTCCATCCGTTCCCACCACCGTGCTGTAACTGGAAACAAAAGACTTCAAACCGCTGGATACCAACCCATAAGCCATGGCTCTGTCTGCGGGACGAAACAGTTGGTTACGCTGGTAGAGTGCACTGAACTGTGCCTCTCCAGAGCTTTCATAGCCATAATTATCCAGATACAGCTCCAGACTGTCCCGCCCGGGCTCAGGTACATTTATGACAATATCGGTCAACCCGAAGGTTTTTCCGGCACGCAGCTCGGCTTGCAGACGCTGGTTGTGTATCCGGTTATAAAACAGAATATCCTTTTCCAGGGCTTCAATATCGATGGAACCCAGCTGGTTGTCGTAATTGATCCACTGGCGAAAATAATCATCTTCTGTGTACTGATTACCTGCAAAGACAATTTCCCCGACTGAACCTTCAACCAGGCGGATAATGACCACACCATCAGCCACCTGCTGCTCCGGGAAAACGGCAACCGCCGTGTAGATATTTTTCTGCCGATAGAGTTGATTGATGGTTGCCAGAATCTTCTGGAGTCCGTTGTAATCAATCTCTTCACCCAGAACAGGCTGGACAATGTTCTGAAGTTCATCCTGGGTCAAATGGGCAGACCTGGTAAAGCGGATACCCCGGAGGATAAAGGTGGGGCCTCCGGTGACCTCTTCTGTCGGTTCAGTTTGTTCGGTAATAGCAGGCAGATCAGGCTTTTTTTCTTTTTCCCGCAGGCGGAGTTCGCGCTCAAACAGGTCTTTGCTGGCCTGACCAGCATAGTCATAGTCATCTTGCGGCATTTGTGCCGACAGTGGCGAACAGGCAAGCAAGGCCCCATAGGACAAAGCTTGAAATTTTCTCTTCCACATATTCCAGGTGTTCATTTACAACTCCTTTTCAACGCCCGGTTCACTAATCAACCAGAACTCTTCCTCTTCTTCCGACTGCTCCGCCTCAAATTCAACGTCACCGTCAAAGTTGGCTATTTCTGCCGGATTACCATTGGCCGCGATCCAGCCTTGAGACAGAGTTACAGGATCACTGTCTGCTACCAGCTGGTCAGTGACAGGATTATTTTGGGTGCCCTGAGCCAGCTCCTGATTGGCAATCTCATTCTGATACTCAAGGCTCAGACGGTAGAAAGACTCGGGCAGCGTGATGCTGGAAAGATCATCCTGACTGCTCTTGTAGGTCAGCAATAGTGGCAAATTGTATCGGGTAAACTGGGCATTAGTGGTGACATTGACATCATCCACCGACATCCAGAACTCGCCATAGGGTGTCATAAACTGACCATCAACCCGCAGTGCTGAACCATCGGAGTTATTCAGGTTGATGGTTAATTCATCCACTGTCTGGTAACCCGTCACCATCCTGAAATTGTATCCCGGGCCGGTATTCACCGTCGCCGCATCGATCAGCAGGTCGCCGGTCATTCTCAGGTCGCCACCCTGAGTCAAAAAGTCAGTGATATGCAGTTGGGCAGTATTGTTGATATCTACCCGGACATCATTGGCAAAGCTGCCGGGTTTGAAAGCAGCGGCTTCAAGGTTCTGATAGTAGCTTCGGGCGTCTGACGTCAGTGACAGGGTTTCATTGAAGCCACCCATGGCCATCAACGTCTCCGTTGCACCGCCGCCATCAATGCTCAGGTCAATTGCCGGGGCATAAACCGCCAGAGGTCCACCGTCAGTCATATTGATCTGATTCACCACCACACTGTCCCCGGAGGCCAGACCGCCCCGATCCAGGGTCATCCGGTCAGCAAACAGGAAGTCATTCACCAGCAGCCATGGGGTGCCAATCAACTCGTCGATCTCAAGATAACCCAGTGCTGTCATGTAGATATTGCCATTGGTGGCTTTCAGCAGGCGGGCATGCAGGTCGGCACTGGCCAGAATATTGATATCGCCATTGTCGGTTTCTGCAGACAACCAGGGCAGATCAATCACCAGCGGATCACCAATACCGGTGGCTGCCATCAATTGCCCCTGACCACCGGTGCAGTTTTTACCTTCCACATCACAACCAACTCGCTGCGTTGCCTTCAGGTGACGCTCACCACCGGCAATATCCAGATCGTTTCGACCATTAATACCACCCTCTGTCGTCTTAAGGTAGAACGCAGAATCTGCCCCATCGGATACCAGCTGACCAATCAGCTGATCACCACGGGTATGGATCAGAGTCTGTTCACGGGTGCGGATAACCGCGTTTTGCCCCATGGAGAAACTGTCCGCTCCCGGCAATGCTTCGGAGCCAATGGCCATTGAGCCTGCGTTGATTGCCTGTTGGGCTGCCAGGGTAATCTCCCGGTCAGCCAACAGGTTTATCTCATTGGCGACAGTCACCGACTCATTAAAGTGAATGGCTCCCTGCTGGCTGGTGGCAGTAAAATCATCACCGATAGCGAGAGTCGCCAGCGCCTGGTCACCATCGGTAGACAACGAAGTACTCTCACCTGAGTTGATAACCGAACGGTTGCCCATGGTGAACGTATCTGAATCAGCCCTGATCCAGCCTGTGCTGGTTATTTTCTGGTCATCAGCCAGGGTGATGGCTC
>NZ_JAHHPO010000769.1 GCF_024606365.1 Endozoicomonas sp. ONNA2 | reverse complement strand
GCCATGGCAACCGTCACCCTGATGGCGATGGATCAGCTGGCGGGTGCTGCGGCCCGGCCCGCAGAAGGTGAGCCAGGGAGCCAGTCCCACCCGATACTCGTTAAGGACAGTGCAACACTGGGCAAAATCGGTCAGCCAGGCTATCCCCCTGACGCTCACTACCTTCAGACACAAAGTTTCAGTCATAACACCGGCGTTCCGGTTGGAAATGGCACCAGGCCATTCCAGGGCCATTACGACGGTGGGTGCCATACCATACGCGATCTGAAAAACTGTACGTTCGGTGAACTCGGGTTCGGTGCCAAAGTCGAGAACCTGCGTATTGCCTATGCCACCATTGAACAATCTGACTTGGCCTATGCCACCATTGATCAACCTGACCAGCACTCTGCCGTATTGGCCTGTAAAATGTCCGGTGAATCTGCAATCAGCCATGTCCGGGTTGAACATGGTATCGTTTCAACCCGCCTGTCGGGAACTGTACACGATCCAGCCACCACCGGAGTGATCACCGGGTTATTGGGTAAAGGCAGCAATCTGACAGATATCGATATTGTTAACTGCTCAGTCACTACTTCAGGCCAGCATACCTATACCGGAGTCGGGGCAGGATGGGTTGAGGGTAACATCGAGCGCATGACCGTTGCAGGGACTAACGTTACCAGCGCAGTTGCTCAATATCCAGTCGCTATCGGTGGTGGGCAGGTCACCGGCGAGATAAAACAACTCACCGTAAACAACTGTCGGGTCACAGTTGCAGAAAACGGCGGGAATGCTGCCATTGGTGGTGGAGAGGTGGGCCGTTATGATTCGCTTGGTATTTTTTTTGGCAAGGTCAGCGAGCTTGTTGCCCTGAATAGCCATGTCAGCAATAAACAATTTGCTGCAATTGGAGCTGGCAATGTAGTTAATAATGGCAGTGAGATCAACGGCATAACAGCCATCAATTGTTCTGTTTCAGCTAAATTTTATGCTGCTATTGGTGCAGGCCTGAGTATGGGGCAAGTGACAGACATCACCGCAGTGAACTGTAAAGTCAAGGGTTTGAATGAGGACATTGGCGTTGGTTCCAGGTTCGGAACAGGTGATGTGTCGGGTACTGCATCCCTGAACAGCAGGGTTAACGGTAAACTGACAAACATTGGCAGAGTTAATCTACGAGGTTTATGTAGTACGGCAGATGCACGTATTGTGAACGACGATTGTCATCTAATGCCTGACTCGTTCTTTGAAGACCATTGGAACTGTTCAACAACAGCCACTACCTCCGCACCTGCCCGTTCACCTGCTACCTCGCTAAATAGTTCGTTACCTCAGCCAACGGCAGCTTTTGTCAATAAAACCGGGATGGCTGATACAACCGCACAACAACCGGTAATGACACCACTCAATACAACGACAATGGCCAACACGGATGACCAACTGTCCAGCCAATTCCTGACAACCTCGGCATCTTTCAACAAAACGGCAATGGCCAACACAGTCAGCCCGCTGTCCAGCGAAGCCCTGTCAAGCTTGGCACCCAGCGATAAAACGGCAACGGCCAACACAACCAGCCCGCTGACCAGTCAAGCCCCGACAAGCTCGGCATCACTCGACAAAACGGCAA
>NZ_JAHHPO010000768.1 GCF_024606365.1 Endozoicomonas sp. ONNA2 | reverse complement strand
TATCTCAGTTATTTTTTTAAAAATTAATTATGATTGGATAATATCAAAAAAATAAATCCACCAGTTTTCTGGCTATGGTAAATTTCGGTGGCAGCTCTGGCGGATTATCTCGATGAAACCAGCCGCCAAAGCAGAGTTCCTTTTCTTCGAGAACAATTTCACCGCTTTGGTATTCCCCATGAAATCCCATCATTAATGAATGAGGAAAAGGCCAGCTTTGACTAAAACAGTAATGGAGTTTGCCTAACGTAAGGCCTGTTTCTTCCAGCACTTCTCTATGGACAGCCTCTTCAGCACTCTCTCCGGGCTCGACGAAACCTGCCACCAACGTATGCATGGTTGAATTTTTGCCATGGCGTTGATGCCGGACCAGCAGCATTTCATCCCCCCTGGTCACCAGGACAATGACGCAGGGAGAAATCCGGGGATAAGCATGGTGCCCACATTGGACACAAACCATCGCCCACTCTCCCGCTTTTGCCTGCATCTGATGACCACAACAGCCACAAAAGGCATGCTCCCTGCGTGAAGTCAGGATTTGCAGACCATGACTGAGGAAACTGTAAACCGCTGGGTCTGACTCAGACAGTAAGGTCCTGATACTGATTGTGCCAGTGTCAACAGTGAGACTTGAGAGTTCAACAATCCCCGCTGCCTTGCCATGAAGATAGCCTGTGACTATCGCCTCTTGTTTGATTGCCAGCTGAAACTTATCGAGACGGTACCAGAGGGAGTTTTCGTCATTAAGGACCACTTGCCCTGCAAAAAGTACCAACCAGCAATGACCACCGAGATCCGGTTGCAGGCCCGGCAAAGGTGAATAGTTCACGTCCAATACTTCGTTAAGATTATGATCCAGTGGCAAGGCTGCCTCCTAATTGTTAGCAAGCCACAGACAGTTGCCCGACTGTTTTTGAATCTGTTCCAGTTTGTTTTGATGGTTCTCCAACTCAGTATCGCTGGCACAGACGACTCGAAGCACTGGCTTGCCAGCCGCCAGCCGCCGGATAGCACTGCCGCCCTCTTCCGGATTACCAGCGCCATCCTCACTGCTTCCCAGGGAAAGTGCCCTCTGCCCACCTGTCATTGCAAGGTATACTTCCGCCAGAATTTCTGAGTCTAACAACGCGCCATGCAGGGTTCGGGAAGAATTATCAATAAAGTACCGCTTGCATAAAGCATCCAGGTTATTTTTCTGGCCCGGATGTTTTTTCCTGGCCAGTGCCAGGGTATCAAGCACACCACAACACTCTTCTACCTTGGGAAACCCCCGGCGTAACAGGGAAAACTCGTGGTTTATAAAACCAACATCAAACGCTGCGTTATGAATAACCAGCTCTGCGCCACGGATAAACCCGAGAAATTCATCGGCAATGGCACTGAACACCGGCTTGTCGGCCAGAAACTCATTGGTAATACCGTGGACGTCGATGGCTTCCTGCTCTACCACTCGCTTCGGGTTGATATAGACATGGTAATGGTTGCCGGTGAGCTTCCGGTCAATCATCTCTACACACCCTATTTCAATAACTCTGTGCCCTTGCTTAGGGTCAATACCGGTGGTTTCTGTATCAAGAATTATCTGTCGCATGGGTTACCTGTTCGCAAATATTAGCCAGCAAGTCCGTCTACTTTTTGTAAGCTGCCGCGCCTTTACAGGCCAGCTGATCAGCAATTTCATTTTCCCGATGACCCGCATGGCCCTTGATCCAGCGCCAATCGATATCGTGTCGTTGGCTCTGTTGATCCAGCAGCTGCCAGAGATCCTGGTTCTTGACGGGCTGACCGGCCGCTGTTTTCCAGTTTTTCCGTTTCCAACCGGTCATCCATTCGGTGATTCCCTTACGGACATACTGGGAGTCAGTCGTCAGAATAATGGTGCATGGCCGTTTCAGAGCCTTGAGACCTTCTATGGCAGCCATGAGTTCCATCCGGTTATTGGTGGTTTGTGGCTCACCACCAAAAAGCTCTTTCTCTACATTACCGTAACGAAGTAATACCCCCCAGCCGCCAGGCCCGGGGTTTCCTTTACAGGCCCCGTCGGTAAAAATTTCAACTGTCTGACTCAAAAGAACTCCTGTCTCTGTTTATTTTTACGTTACTGACTCTACCCGCACTGGGGCGGGTCAGTGGCTGACCAACAAAACGCCTGCGTACATCGGACCACACCTTTCTTACCGGGGTAAGCCCCGGGGTTTCACGGGTGGCAATCATCATATAAAAACCACCCACCGGTAGCTGGAGTTGTTCCAGCCTTTCTTCAATCAGATCCCCGCGCAAACCGGTAAAGAAACGTTTTAGCGGTTGAATATAACCACCATATACGATTCGCTCCACACTGAAATTAAGCAGGGCCAGCCAGTCTTTCAACCTTGATGTCGAAATAAAATGCGCATCCCTTAAAAGACGGCGCTGACCCGGAACACACCACCGGGCAATATTTGTCATGCTATAGGGGTTGAAGCCAATAATGACCAGCTTGCCATCGGGTATTATGGTATTGGCCGCCTCACTGAGCAAACGGTGAGGACTGTCGGCAATTTCCAGCGTGTGTTGCAATAGAACCAGATCAAGACTTCCCGGTAACACTGGCCAGTAATGGGGATCAGCCATCACCTGTGGCCGCGGGCAATCGGCAAGGTAGCGGGAACCAAGGATAAACTGTCGTCTTACCGGACTGCTGGACATCAGGTCTTTATGCCAGGATGCAGAGTATTGCCCCGCATGGAAACCAAAGATGGTACCTAGCTCCCGTTCCAACAGGCTTTTTTCATAGTCAACCAGTAATCTTCCTGAGTCACTATCCAGCCAGCAGCGCAAGTCTCCGACACGCTCAGAGAAACTGCTTTTGGTCCTTTTCCGAAATCGTCGAATCATGCAAATTATTGTACCAATAAACAGTCATTACTGATTTCACACCAGATCTACAGACATCTCAGACACTTTTCATCAACAGGTATATTCATGTTAACCTCCTGATGATTGAGTTTATACAGAAAATATTATTCTATGACATTAGCGGATGTCGGCTATAACATCTTGACTCGGATAACCTTATAGCCCACACAGGCTCAAGCTAATATGCCCGGTGCAGCACATCAATTATGAGCACAGGCATAAAAGAAAGGAAATTCAAGGCGATGCTGATTATATCTCCGATACCCGCATTTAATGACAACTACATCTGGATGTTTCATTCGCCGGATAGCCGGGATGTTTTTGTGGTTGACCCCGGGGACGCCCGGCCCGTTGAACAGATACTGAACCGCCATGATCTCAATCTGGCGGGCATTCTCATTACCCATCACCACTTTGATCATACTGGCGGAATTACTGAACTGACCAGTAACAGAAATATTCCGGTTTATGGCCCAGACAACCAGAAGATTACAGGCATCACTCACCCAGTGCGTGATCATGATACGGTTGAACTCAGCGCTTGCCAGTTTCAAATTCTGTCCACGCCAGGTCACACTCTGGACCATATTGCTTACTTTACCGATTCCGGCGAAGATAAAAAACCAGCGCTTTTTTGTGGAGACACTCTATTTGTTGGCGGTTGCGGCCGATTATTTGAAGGGACGGCTGAACAGATGTACAGCAGTCTGTTGCGTCTGGCTTCACTCCCTGACAATACTCGCATTTACTGTGCCCATGAATACACCCAGGCAAATTTGACATTTGCCAGGGCGGTGGAGCCAAATAACCAGAAGCTACAGGAACAAGTTATGCTAGTTGCTGGGTTACGTTCTGAAAACCGCCCTACTGTGCCTTCAACCCTGAGAAAGGAGCTGGACACCAATCCGTTCCTGAGATCAGACCAACCGGAAGTCATTCAGGCCGCCTGTGACAGGGATCCGTCCTCAAGTGCCAGCCCCATTGATGTTCTAAGGGTAATCCGTGCATGGAAGGATAATTTTTGATAGCAGTAAAATAATGAACTGATAACACTCAGAATCCGATATATGACCAAAGCCCCCTATTTAGCAGGCCAGCGTTCGATTTTTGGCCCACCCCGACGGACTCTGCCAACGCTGGCCATTTCACTATTTCTGACGGGTTGTCAGCTGGTGAGTAACTCTCTGGCATCTTCTGCGTCAACCATTAAGAAAGAAACCAGGCCTTTTGTGGCAAAGCCTTCTGTGAAACAGGTGGAAGTAAAAACACCACAGAAGATAACCCCCATATCCAAAGCCCCGGTTGAGGTAGAGGATATCTGGATTCGTATTCAGTCAGGACTGGCAATGGACCTTGACCAGAATAACCCTCGAATTCAGGCGGAGCTGAACTGGTATAAAAGTCATAAGTCATACTTCACCAAAATTTCCCAACGTTCAGAGCCCTATATCTATTTTATAGTCAAAGAAGCCGAAGCCAGAAATGTTCCCCTGGAACTGGCACTGATGCCTATTGTGGAGAGTAGCTTCGATCCTTTCGCCTACTCCCATGCCGGTGCTTCAGGGCTCTGGCAGTTTATGCCAGCAACCGGTAAACACTACGGCCTCGATCAGAACTGGTGGTATGACGGTCGCCGGGATGTGGTACATTCTACCCGTGCGGCATTGGACTACATGCAAAAACTTTACAAACGTTTTGGTGACTGGGAACTGGCACTGGCAGCGTTTAATTCCGGCCCAAGCCGGGTACAACGGGCCATCCGGAAAAATAAAAAGCTCGGTAAATCTACCCGTTTCTGGGCACTGGATCTTCCCGGGGAAACCACTGCCTATGTACCAAAACTGATCGCCCTGGGCAAAGTGATTCGAGATCCAGCCAAACACGGTGTCCAGTTGCAAAAAATTCCCGATAAGCCCTATTTCGCCATGGTAGATACCAGTGGTCAGCTGGATTTAGCCAAGGCAGCCAAACTGTCAGGGGTAGAGATGAACGTACTCTACCGGCTCAATCCCGGACTAAACCACTGGTCAACCCCACCGGAGGGTCCTCACCACCTGGTAGTGCCCGTGGCCCATGCTGAACAGTTTCGCACTCAGTTGGCCAACCTGCCGCCGGAGCAACGGGTAAAATGGGATCGCTACACGGTGATTTCCGGAGACACCCTCAGTACCATTGCCATGAAATACCAGACCAGTGTCAATGTCATTACTGAGGCCAACAGACTCAGCAGCACCCTCATTCGTATCGGGCAGGGCTTGATGATCCCGGTAGCTGCGAAAACGGCAGAAAGCTACACACTCAGTGCCAGTCAACGCCTGGCAGCAAAGCAAAATCGTTTGGTCAATGACCGTTACAAAGTTGAGTATCTGGTAAAATCTGGCGATAGCTTCTGGACTATTGCCCGCAAGTACAATGTGAGTGTTAACGAGCTGGCTCGTTGGAACAACATGTCCCCCAAAGATACCCTGCGAATTAATCAGAAACTGGTGGTCTGGAAGAGGCAAGACTCACAAATTGCTGTTGTGAGAAAGGTACATTATGAAGTTCGTTCCGGTGACTCCCTGGCCAAAATTGCCTCAAAGTTCAATGTGAATGTTGACCAGATCAGGGATTGGAATAGCGATATGAGCGGTAAATTCATTCACCCCGGCCAACAGGTTACATTATTTGTCAATGTCACCCGCAGCTTCTGACCCCCCCCCCTACCCGGCAGATGCTATTCTGATAGCTTTTCTGCTGGAAGGTTATGATTTTTGATCACCTGCAAAAAGCAAAATTTCCTGCTTATTTTCCTGCTGTTTTTCTGCAACACGCTGTTTGCCCGGGATGATGATTCACCCTGGCAGCACGCCCTGACCCTGTTCGACGCTCCGAAGTACCCTGCCGACTTTTACGCTTTTGATTATGTCAACACAAACGCGCCCAAAGGTGGCCATTTGCGCCTCGCCATACACGGAACCTTTGACTCCTTGAATGCCTACAATGGTAAAGGCGTAGCGCCATCCAGTCTGTCATCCATTGCAAAATACGGTTTCAGTGAGCTGAACGAAACCCTGATGGTCAGTTCTGCCAGCGCCAATGGCCCCATGGATGAACAGTATGCTGCCTATGGCCTGATTGCTGAATCGGTTAAATTCTCGAAAAAAAACCAGCAACTGGCATTCAAACTTAACCCAAAAGCGACATTTAATGATAATCATCCCATTACCAGCCGCGATGTTATTTTTTCCTTCAACACACTGACAGCACTGCCCTATGGGCGCTTTAGCGGTATGGATCAGCATATAGAGCGTATTGAAACACCCGCCGCCAACCAGGTAGTGTTCAAATTGAAACCACCCTACCCACTGATGCTGCCGCTGCACCTTGCCGAGTTGCCCGTACTTCCCGAACACTTCTGGCAAAATCATGATTTTCATAAAACATCATTGCTAGCCCCCTTATCCAGTGGTCCCTACCAAATAAACCGGATAATACCCGGCAAGTTAATCGAGATGGAAAGAGTCAGGGATTACTGGGGCAAAGACCTCCCGGTAAACCGGGGGAAACATAACTTCGATAAAATCTCTCTGCATTTCTACCGTGATCTTCATATAGCATTTGAGTCTTTTAAAAGTGGCAATACTGATGCCTGGTTCGAAGTACAATCGAAAAACTGGGCAACCGGTTACCACGGTGAAGCAATCAACAATGGCTTAATCATTCGCCGTGAAATCCCCCACACCATGTCCTACGGCGCGCGAGCCTATGTTTTCAATATAAGAAAGCCATACTTGCAGGACCGCAGAGTCCGTGAGGCAATCAGCCTGATGTTTGATTGGAACTGGATTTCCAGGGCGATATTTCATAACGCCTATACCAGAACCCAAAGCTACTTCCCACATATACCCCTCACCTCCCCTTCTAACGGGGAGGCTCAATTGCTGCAACCATTTTCAGCAACACTGCCACCGGCGCTGTTCACCCAACCCTTCACTTTTCCAACAACAACAGGCGACGGGAATATCAAAGAACACCAAAAGCAGGCATTGAGCCTGCTCAGGCAGGCGGGATGGGAATTACAGCAAGACAAGCTGGTCAACACCCTAACGAAGCAGCCCATGAAGCTGGTATTTATCCACGAAAACGATTCTCAGTTTGAACGCATCGTATTTCCATTGATACAAAACCTGAAAAAAATTGGCATAGCCGTCACTCTCCAGCGAATGGATCTGGCCCAATATTACCAACGACTGAAACACCATGAGTTCGATATGGTTCAGTACATTTACCCTTTACCACAGTTCCCCGGTGAAGAACTGCTGGACTTTTTCCACTCAGCAAGTGTCAAACACCAGGATGGCAGAAGCTTGATGGGGCTTGAAGACCCGGCAGTTGACGCCCTGATTGACCAGATCATTGCTGCCACCGGCAAACACCAACTGGAAACCGCCACATCGGCACTGAACCGGGTTCTATTATGGCAGCATTATGGGATACTCAACTGGCATGGAAATAGCCATCGAATCGCCTGGTGGCATCACCTGAAACATCCGGAAAGCTTTCCGCCTTATGGCTTTAGTCTGAATACCTGGTGGGCCGAACAAAACAACAGGGAAAGTCAATAAGCCTTTAACCACAGACATCGGAACTACAGCTATGGGGCTTACCCTCTACAGTCCAACACTACCGCTGATCATCTGTGCCTTGCTAGGCAGCATCAATCCAATGCTATCTGCAGCAGAAGATCAGAACAGCAGGTCAAGACACGCCATCAGTCTTTACGGTGAGCCCCGGTATCCTGAGAGCTTTACGCATTTTAACTATGTTAATCCCGAGGCGCCCAAAGGCGGTGAGCTTAAACAAGGCGTTACCGGTCATTTTGACAGCCTTGTTCCCTATATTGACCGTGGCACAGCAGCGGCTGGCAGTCATCTGATGTACGACACGCTACTGGCCAGGTCCCGGGATGAGCCCCTGACCAAATACGGCCTGATTGCCGAGGGTATTGAACTGGCCCCGGATAATACCTGGGCAGCCTTTACCATAAACCCGGCGGCCCGCTTCCATGATGGTCAACCCGTTACCGCCCATGATGTCAAGTTCAGTTTTGATCTGCTCCGGGATAAAGGGTCAACGTTTTATAAGCAGTTCTATCAGGATGTCGAGCAGGTAAAAGTCACCAGCAACTACAGGGTGCTTTTTGTTTTCAGACACAGCAATAACCGGGAGCTGCCATTGATTCTGGGGCAAATGCCCATTCTTCCCAAACACTATTGGGCCACACGGGACTTTTCTTCTCCGGGTATGGCAGTGCCTGTCAGCAGCGGCCCCTACCACCCTGTGAAAATAGAGCCCGGGCGCTCAATTACGTTTGCCAGGGTCGAAAACTACTGGGGGAAAGATCTGCCCGTTAACCGGGGAAGGCACAATTTTGACCGTATTCAGTACGAATATTATCGAAACAGCCATGTGCTTTTGGAAGCCCTGCAGAAAGGGGAATACGATCTCAAGACCATCAGCGACCCTCGCGTCTGGCATGACCAGATTCGAGATGAATCATTGAAAAAAAATCAATTGATTCGCACATCCTTAAGCAATCGTAACCCCCAGACCCTGACCATCGCCTATAACGCCAGAAGAGCCCATCTATCCGATCCCCGGGTCAGGGAAGCGCTGGGGTACGCCGTTGAATTTGACTGGATCAACCGACACTTATTCCATGGTATGTACCATAGGGCAGACAGCGTTTTTGCCGGGACAGAACTGGGGGCTTCGGGCAAACCCGCTGAACAGGAAAAAACACTGCTCGCAGCATGGAAAGCTGACATTCCGGCACCAGCATTGGATCAGGCCTGGATTCCACCGGGGGCTGAGCCGGGGATGACCCGCCGGGATCGCAAGAGAAAAGCGCTGTCGCTGTTAAAACAAAGCGGCTGGGCCATCAACAATAACCAACTGGTGAACCGCAATGGCAAACCCCTTGAGCTTGAAATCCTGTTATCCGCTGCCGAAGAGGAGCGAATATTTATTCCAGTACAAAAGATCCTGGAAAGCATGGGAATCAGGCTCAATATAAGAACTGTGGACGTTGCCCAATATGTGGAAAGAGTCAGAAACCAGGACTTTGATATGGTTTTGCACACCTTTCCCCACACACCCTCACCCGGCACAGAACAGGCCAGCCTATGGGGTTCAGCGACTGTTGACCAGCACGGTTCCAGAAATATTGCCGGTGTCAAACTTAAATCCATTGATCGGCTGACGGAAAAAATACCCCGGTCCAACTCTCGGAAAGAACTGCTCACGCTGATCAAATCCATGGACAGAATCATTCTCTGGAATCACTATGTACTGCCACTGTGGTACCAGCCCCACTGGCTGATAATCCATAAAAAGCAGCTGAAGTACCCGAAAAACCCGGCCCCCTATGCACTGGATTTGAGTACCTGGTGGTACCAAAAAATGGATATTAACTGAAAGGAACTCGTCACTTGACTGACTATTTGAAACATGGATTTTTTTTATCAGTCTGATTTACGCTGTGTTTGCTGGTGCAGACCCGACGGCTAACAATTCGACCATCGCCCATGGCCTGAGCTTTCATAACTCGCTGCTGTATCCAGAAAATTTTACCCACTTTGGCTATGCCAACCCCCATGCCCCCAAAGGCGGCAGCCTGAGAAAAGGCGTTTCCGGCAGCTTTGATACATTTAATACTTTTGCCCCAAAAGGTATCGTGGCGGAGGACAGCTACTTTCTTTATGACCCATTGATGGTCAGGGCCGGTGATGAACCCTATTCAGTTTATGGCCTGATCGCCCGGCAAATTGAGTACCCGGATGATTTCCGATGGGTTATATACCACCTGAACCCCCATGCCCGGTTCCATGATGGACACCCCATCACGTCAGAAGATGTTGTCTATACCTTCCAATCACTGCAAAAAAAAGGACCACCTCACTACCGGCACCTCTACGGGATCATTGAAACAGTTGAGGCACTCTCTCCTACGTCAGTCCGTTTCCGTTTTTCTGAGCCACCGGCCAAAAGTCTGATTCTTCGACTCTCTCAACTCAGGGTGCTGCCAGCACACTACTGGCAACAGCCGGACCATGATCTTTTCAAGGCGACCCTGAAGCCGCCACTGTCCAGTGGACCTTACCGGATCAAAGAATTCAGCCCCGGACGTTTTGTCACCTATGAACGGGTTACGGATTATTGGGCTGCTGAGCTGGCGGTAAACAAAGGGCGACATAATTTTGATCTCATCAGAACCGACTACTACCGGGATGATGGCATCGCCCTTGAGGCGTTTAAAAAAGGGGAATACGACCTGCGCATTGATGCCAACCCCCGAAGCTGGTCCCAAGCGTATAAATCAACAAAAACAGGCAAGACAACATTCATCCAGGAAAAAATAGCGAACAAGAGTCTCGGCATGAGAGCGTTTGTTTTCAACCTGAGAAAGCCCGTGTTTGCCAGCCGCAAGGTCAGAAAAGCCATAGCACAGGCGCTTGATTTTAACTGGATGAATCAACACCTTTTTTTTGGGATGTACCATCAGGCCTATAGCCTTTTTCCCAACTCGGACCTGGCCGCTGATCTGCCACCGTCTGACCAGGAGACCGCATTACTGGCACCCTGGCAGGACGAGCTGCCTGATGAGCTGTTTACCCACCGCTGGGAGCCCGTACAGACAGACGGTTCCGGCAACTGGCGAAGAAACAAGACACTGGCCTTCCAATGGCTGAAAGCAGCGGGTTATCGCTACCAAAACAAACGGCTTGTTGATCCCCTGGGTCAACCACTGACGTTTGAAATGCTGCTGACTGACCCTGAACATGAGCGCTTTGTTATGCCATTTGTCCACAATCTCGCTGAACTGGGTATTTCTGCCAGCATCAATACCGTAGACGCTTCCAGGTACATCAATCGTATCCGCAAGTTTGATTTTGATATGATCATTCACGGCTTTTACCCAAGCATCACCCCCGGTACTGAATTGAAAAATTTCTGGAGTAGCGCCAGCGCCGACAGTGACGCGGGACAAAACCTTTCGGGCATTAAACTTCAGTCGCTGGATCGGATGATCGATCAAGCCATCATGGCAACCACCCGTGAAGAGCTGGTTCTTTACACCCGAGCCATCGATCGAATTGTACTCTGGCACTATGCAGTGATTCCGCAATGGTATCTGCCCTATTGGCCGATGGTTTACCGGCCGGGATTGCGACACCCTGAGATTGCCCCTCCCTTTGACAATGGCTTGAGTACGTGGTGGCGGGAGTTTTGATAAAGTCCAACCGTGCGATACATACTGACAAAAGCATGACTGGTACTTAACAACCAGACATGATTAAGTCTATATTAGACCAATTGCTTATAAACAAGACTGCCCAGAGATTTTTAAACACTAACGGTTGCTTATGATGGTCAAAAATTCTGATTATCTTACCCTTGCAGCGCTGACCCTTGGGATGACTCTCTCATACTCCAGCCTGTCACCAGCCATCTCCCCCGGAAATACACCCGACCCGCGGCAGGGCATTATCCCTAAAACATCTCTGGTGCTGCACGGAGACGCGAAATATGGCAGCCCGGACAAACCCTTTACCCACTTTGATTATGTCAATCCGGATGCCCCTAAAGGCGGCAGTGTTCGTATGGCGGCCAGTGGTACCTTTGACAGCCTCAACCCATACACCAACAAAGGAACGCCCGTTACCGGTATCGGGCTTATTTATGACACATTAATGACCCAAAGCCGTGATGAGCCTTTCTCTCTCTATCCACTGGTGGCCGAATCCGCCGAAAGAGCCCCTGATAACAGCAGCATTACCTTCAACCTGAACCCCGACGCCCGTTTCCATGATGGCAGACCCATCACCGCCCATGATGTAAAATACACCTTTGAGCTGCTGACCCGTCAGGGACACCCTTTCTACCGCAGTTACTATGCCGATGTGGACACCATCACCGTGCTTGCCGATCGCCGGGTCAAATTCACATTCAAACATACCAATAACCCTGAACTGCCTTTTATCCTGTCAGAGTTGCCCGTTCTCCCCAAACATCACTGGGAGCAGGAAGACAATGATTTTTCGTCTGCCTCACTGAAAATTCCCCTGGGCAGCGGTCCCTACCAGGTAAAGAGCGTGGATGGTGGCCGGAGTATTGCCTATCAGCGGGTCAAGGATTACTGGGCAAAAGATTTACCCGTTAACCGGGGCCGTTATAATTTCGATGAGATCAGCTACGACTACTATCGGGATGAGCAAGTTGCCCTTCAGGCGCTGAAAGCTGGCGAATATGACCTGCGCTATGAAAATGTGGCCAAAAACTGGGCCACTGCCTATGACGTACCCGCGGTTCATAACGGCGAACTGATTCTGGCCACCATCCCTACCCGCAACCCTGCGCCTATCCAGGGTTTTGCCTTCAACCTGCGACGGGACTTTTTCCAGGACCCTCTGGTACGCAAAGCCATGGGCTATGCCATGGATTTCGAATGGCTGAATCGCAACCTGTTCCATGACAGCTACATCCGTTCCAGGAGCTATTTTGGCAATTCAGGCATGGAGGCCACCGGCATTCCTGAGGGTGATGAACTGAAACTCCTTGAGCCATGGCGCAAACAATTACCGGCCGAACTCTTTACCAGTCCCTATAGCGTTCCGGTAACCAAGGGTTCCGGCAACATCCGGCCGCAACTGAGAAAAGCACTCAGGCTGCTGAAAAAAGCAGGCTGGCGCCTTGAGAACAACAAACTGGTGGATAGCAATGGTCAACCCCTGGAGGTTGAGTTACTGCTCGCCCAACCCTCTCTTGAACGGGTGGCGCTGCCTTTCAAGAAAAATCTTGAACAAATGGGGATTGAACTCAATATCCGCACCGTTGATACCTCCCAATACATCAACCGTATTCGGGACTTTGACTACGACATGATCGTTGTCGGCTACGGTCAATCGGCCTCTCCGGGTAATGAGCAGACCGGTTTCTGGGGCAGTAAAGCGGCAGAGACCAAAGGCAGCCGTAACTACATGGGAATCAAAGATCCGGTGGTGGATGCCATGATTGACCAGGTGATTAATGCCGACAGCCGGGAAGAGCTGACCACCGCCGTAAAAGCGCTGGACCGGGTGCTGCTGTGGGGAGAGTATATGATTCCCCAATGGTACTACCCTTACGATCGAATCGCCTACTCCAGCAAGTTGGTCAGGCCAGAATCAGAACCTTTGTACAGTACCGATATCTACACCTGGTGGATCGACAGTCAGTCGGAAGCAACGAAGGCAGCCAATCAGTCACGGAATAGTGGCGATGCCAAAGCGCAACAGGGTAACGCTGAAAACGACAATGCATGGTTATACTCAGGACTGATCCTGCTGGGCCTTATTCCTGTCTGGATTTATCGCCGTAGAAAGAACCGTTAATTACGAACCCATTGCCAATGCGAGCCCATAACAGGAACTCTCCATGAGCAGCTACATTTTGCGACGACTTGCCCTGATGATCCCGACCCTGTTCGGGATTATGCTGGTCAACTTTGTGATCATTCAGGCAGCCCCCGGTGGCCCGGTGGAGCAGATGATTGCCAAACTTGAAGGGTTCGAAGTCAATGCCATCAGCCGAATCGGAGGCTCCGGTAATGCCGAAATTCAGCAGATGAGTCTGGATGAGAGTGGCGAATACCGCGGACGCAGAGGCCTTGACCCGGAACTGATCAAAGATATCGAGCAACTGTACGGCTTTGACAAGCCAGCCCCTGAACGGTTTGTGCAGATGATCAAAAACTACCTTACCCTTGATTTTGGCGACTCGTTTTTTCGCGATGCCAAAGTGGTCGACCTGATTAAGGAGAAGCTGCCGGTCTCTATTTCACTGGGCCTCTGGAGTACCCTGATTATCTACCTGATCTCCATTCCCCTGGGTATTCGCAAGGCATTGCAACACGGCAGCCGGTTCGATATCTGGTCCAGTGCGGTGATTACCACGGGTTATGCGATTCCAAGCTTTCTGCTGGCCATTCTGTTAATCGTGCTGTTTGCCGGGGGCAGTTACTGGAATATCTTCCCACTGCGAGGGCTGGTATCGGACAACTTCGACGAATTAACTCTGTTGGGCCAGATCCGGGACTATGTCTGGCATATGGTCCTTCCCATCATTTGCATGGTCATCAGTGGTTTTGCCACGCTCACCATGTTGACCAAGAATTCATTCCTGGATGAAATCCATAAACAGTATGTGCAAACCGCAAGGGCCAAAGGGCTGGATGACCATAAGGTCCTGTATGGCCATATCTTCCGTAATGCCATGTTGCTGGTGATTTCCGGCTTTCCTGCAGCATTAATTGGCATCCTGTTTACCAGCTCATTGCTGATTGAAATCATTTTCTCCCTGGATGGGCTCGGCCTGCTTGGCTATGAAGCCGCCATCAACCGGGATTACCCCGTGGTTTTTGGCTCTCTTTATATCTTCACTCTGCTGGGCATGCTGATCAAACTCCTCGGCGATCTTACCTATGTCGTCGTTGACCCCCGTATTGACTTCGAATCCAGGGACTGACGTAGAATGACAAGATTCAAACTTAACCCGCTCAACCAGCGTCGCTGGCAGAATTTCAAGCAGAATCGCCGGGGCTATATTTCACTCTGGCTATTCAGCATCCTCTTTGTGATTACCCTGCTGGCAGAGGTGGTGGCCAACGATAAGCCGCTGTTACTCTGGTTTGACGGCAGCCCCTATTTCCCGACCCTGGTCACCTATCCGGAAACCACCTTTGGCGGTGAGTTTGAACTGGAGATGGACTACCGACAGGCGTTTGCCAAAGAGCTGATCGAGCCCAAAGGATGGATGCTCTGGCCGCCCATTCGCTACAGTTACGACACCATCAATTACGCCCGTATTGCCCCCGCCCACCCTTCCCCGGACAACTGGCTGGGCACCGATGACCAGGGCCGTGACGTGCTGGCACGGGTGATTTACGGCTTTCGTATTTCGGTACTTTTCGGTTTGGCACTGACCTTTTTCAGCACCATCATCGGTGTTGCGGTGGGTGCCCTGCAGGGCTTTTACGGCGGTAAGATCGATTTGTTCGGGCAGCGGTTTATTGAAATCTGGTCAGGTATGCCCAATCTCTACCTGTTGATCATTCTGGCCAGTTTCGTCGAGCCGGGGTTCTGGTGGCTGCTGGGTATCATGCTGTTATTCCAGTGGATGGCACTGGTGGATGTGGTGCGTGCCGAGTTTCTCCGGGGCAGAAACCTGGAGTATGTTCGGGCCGCCAGGGCCCTGGGGATGACCAATGGGCGCCTGATGTTCCGCCATATTTTACCCAATGCCATGATTGCCACCGTCACGTTTATGCCATTTATTCTGACCGGGGCCATTACCACCCTGACCTCCCTTGATTTTCTGGGTTTCGGCCTGCCCGCGGGATCCCCTTCCCTTGGGGAGTTGATTGCCCAGGGCAAAAACAACCTTCAGGCACCCTGGCTGGGTATTACCGCATTTCTGGTCATGTCAATGATGCTGACATTACTGGTGTTTATCGGTGAAGCGTGCCGGGATGCGCTGGATCCGAGAAAATACTACTCAATCTGAACAGCGCTGACTGGAGAATCGAACCGTTATGGACAATCCATTATTGGCAATTAACGACCTCAGAATTACTTTTCAACAGGGTGATCACCGTGTTGATGCCGTTAAAGGGGTTTCATTCTCTGTGAATGCCGGAGAAACCGTTGGCCTGGTCGGCGAGTCCGGATCCGGCAAATCCATTACTGCCCTGAGCATCCTGCAGCTGCTCCCACAAAATACCCATTGCTCTGGAGAGATCGCTTTTGCCAATGAGGCCCTGCTTAAATTATCCAAATCACACATGCGCAAAATTCGCGGGCACAAGATCAGTATGATCTTTCAGGAGCCAATGACGGCACTCAATCCGCTGCATACCATTGAACAGCAGATAGGCGAAGTGCTGGCCATACACCTTGGCCTGCAAAGCAATGAAGCAACGGCAAAAACACTGGAACTGCTGGAACTGGTGGGTATCCGTGATGCCAGCAACCGTTTGAAGGCCTACCCCCATGAGCTGTCCGGTGGCCAGCGACAACGGGCAATGATTGCCATGGCCCTCGCCTGTGAACCCACACTGCTGATTGCCGATGAACCAACCACTGCCCTGGATGTGACCGTGCAACGGCAAATTCTCAGTCTGCTGGCAGACCTGCAGCAGAAACTGGGTATGGCCATTGTGTTTATCAGCCATGACCTGAACCTGATACGTCACGTTTCGAATCGCATCTGCGTGATGAAAAACGGTGAGATTGTTGAACAGGGATTCACGGAGTCTGTGTTCACCGCGCCCCAACACCCTTACACCATCGACCTGCTCAATGCCGAACCGGCCGGGGAGCCTGAACCACTGAACGGACAACCGACACCCCTGGTGACTGGGGAAAAGATCAAAGTCTGGTTCCCGATCAAAAAAGGCTTGTTCAAGAAAACCGTGGGCCATGTGAAGGCTGTCACTGATTTATCGCTCACCATTCACCGGGGTGAAACCCTGGGCATTGTGGGTGAGTCCGGTTCCGGAAAAACAACCCTGGGCCTGGCACTGTTGAAACTGCAGACCTCCGAAGGCCAGATCAGGTTTGAAGATACCCGTATCGACACCATGAACCAGAACCAGTTCAGGCCATTGCGACGGGAAATGCAGATCGTGTTTCAAGACCCCTTTGGCAGTTTGAGCCCACGCATGACCGTTGCGGATATTGTCGGAGAAGGTCTGGATATTCATAAACTGGCCACTGAAGCCAATCGTGATGAACAGATCATTGCTGCATTGGATGATGTGGGCCTTGACCCAGCCTGTCGCCACCGTTATCCCCATGAGTTCTCCGGTGGCCAGCGCCAGCGTATCGCCATTGCCAGGGCCCTGGTGCTGAAACCCGGGCTGATGGTGCTGGACGAACCAACATCTGCCCTGGACAGAACCGTCCAGTCCCAGATCATCGATTTACTGCGCAACCTGCAGAAAAAATACCACCTCAGTTACATTTTTATCAGCCATGACCTTGCCGTGGTCAAGGCAATGAGTCATCGAATTATCGTCATGCAGGGGGGCGAGATTATTGAGCAGGGAAATACCCAACAGATTTTTAACCAACCTGCAAAAGCCTATACGCGAGAATTAATCAGTGCTGCCTTTGAATCACAGAAAAGCGCTTAGGAATTGTCCCGGAATAACTTCATCATTTTATTCAGTCCGGGAAAATGCC
>NZ_JAHHPO010000767.1 GCF_024606365.1 Endozoicomonas sp. ONNA2 | reverse complement strand
AGTACCAGCCCAAGTAGCCAGAAATATTCGATTCCATATGGCCAGCTACTTATACTGAATTAGACTGCATAAAAACTCGGCACAAAAAAAAACCAGTATTCGGGGAAAGAATACTGGCTATATAGCGTCGGCTACAGGGAGCAACCTACAGCTTAAGTTAATGTCAACACAAAACACACAATAAGGGTAAGAAATCAGAGCGTGCCACTACTTTTTTCTTACCCTCATATATTCAGACAAGCAAAATTTCAAAAAGTTCCCTGAAAATGAAAAAAAATTTAACCCATAGCAGTTATACCAATTCCGCCTACTGAATATGATAGCGAGCACGTCATTCTGGAGCCGGGCAAGAAGGGTAATAACACGGCTATTGCAAGGAATTCCAACAAAGATCCAGCTGTCCAAAATGGCTATGCAGCCCATATTCAGAAGCTGGAATTGGTATTAGTGGGCTTCGTCCCAGTTATCCCCAATACCCACTTCAACCAAAAGTGGCACAGAGAGCCGGGCAGCACTGGACATCTGCTCTTTTATCTTGTCAACAACGGTCTCTACACTCTCATGGGCAACCTCAAGCACCAGTTCATCATGAACCTGCATAATGACGCGGGCATCAAGCCCTGACGTTTTCAACCACTCATCAACCCTGATCATTGCTTGCTTGATAATATCGGCGGCAGTCCCCTGCATAGGCGCATTGATCGCTGTTCGCTCAGCCCCCTGGCGGCGCGTACTGGTTCTGGCATTGATTTCCGGCAGATACAGACGACGACCTGATATTGTCTCCACGTACCCCTTTTCCCGGGCGAAGTCTTTGGTGACTTCCATGTACCTTAAAACCCCCGGATAGCGTGCAAAGTACAGGTCGATATATTCCTGTGCCGATTTCCTGGATACCCCCAGCTGTTTGGCAAGTCCAAACGAAGACATACCATAGATCAGGCCAAAGTTAATGGCCTTGGCACTGCGTCGCTGATCCGTCGTTACCTCATCCAGCGCCACGCCAAACACGTCAGCCGCCGTTGCCTTATGGATATCGAGACCATGGGCAAAAGCATCCAGCAGGCCTTTATCGCCAGATAAATGTGCCATGATTCTCAGCTCAATCTGTGAGTAATCTGCAGCTACAAGCTTGTAGCCTTCCGGAGCAATAAACGCCTGTCGTACCCGACGGCCTTCCGGTGTTCGAATGGGAATATTCTGCAGGTTAGGGTCCGAGGAGGAGAGTCGTCCAGTGGCTGTGACTGCCTGATGGTAAGAGGTATGGATTCGTCCTGTCGTTCCATTAATCATCTGCGGTAGTTTATCGGTATAGGTGGACTTGAGCTTGCTCAGACCCCGATGCTCAAGCACAAGCCTGGGGAGTTCATAATCCAGGGCAAGCTCCTGCAGTACCTCTTCTGCGGTGGATGGCTGCCCCTTGGGGGTTTTCTTGATAACTGGCAGCTGTAGTTTATCAAACAAAAGCGCCTGCAACTGTTTGGGTGATGATAAATTAAATACCTCACCTGCCGCATCGTGCGCCGCTTGTTCCAACGACTTGAGGCGTTGGCCAATCTCCAGACTCTGCTGTTTAAGCAAGACACCGTCAACCAGGGCACCGTGACGCTCAATACGTGAAAGAATATCCACCAACGGCATTTCTATTTTTTGGAAAACCTGCTGCAAGGCAGGTTCAGACTGCAACTGCCCCCAGATGGCCTGATGCAGACGTAAAGTGATATCGGCATCTTCTGCCGCATAGGGGCCAGCTATCTCAAGCCCAACCTGATTAAACGTCAGTTGTTTAATACCTTTGCCAGCAATATCCTCATATTTGATGGTTTTATAACCCAGATAATATTTAGCCAGGGCATCCATATTGTGACGGGTGGCTACGGAGTTCAAACAGTAGGACTCAAGCATGGTATCAAAAGCGACCCCCTGCATTTGAATGTCGTATTGGGCCAGCACGCTTTGGTCGTACTTAATGTTCTGGCCTACTTTGGGTTTCGCCGGGTCTTCCAGCAGCGGTTTCAATTTTGCCAGTACCCACTCTCTTTTCAGCTGGGTCGGCACCCCCAGATAATCATGGGCAACAGGTACATAAACCGCCTTGCCAGGCTCAATGGCAAATGAGACACCCACCAGGTCAGCCACCATGTAATCCAGGCTGGTGGTTTCGGTATCGAAGGCAAACAGCTGTGCGGCTTCAAGCTGTTTCATCCAGTCCAGAAATTCCTTCTCATCCGTAACCACTGAATACTCGCCGGTAGCGCCTGATGCTGTGCCGTCAGACTCATGACTGGCTGAAAAAAAGCCATCTTTATCCAACTCAGCAATCAACGTCCTGAATTCGTACTCTTTAAACAGCGCTAACAGTTGCTCTTGGTCAACGGGCTGCATCGCCAGATTATCAATGGAAACCGGCAGTGCTACATCGGTCTTGATGGTGGCCAGCTGCCGGGATAGCATCACAGTCTCTTGATGCTCTGTGAACTTCCCGGCGAAGTTTTTGCTCCCCCGAAACCCAAGTGCCGCCACCTCATCCAGCCGCCCGGCAATCTCATCGATACTGCCGATACCATTAAGCAGAGCCAACGCAGTTTTCTCACCAACACCGGGCATGCCGGGGATGTTATCGCTGGTGTCACCCATCAATGCCAGATAATCAATAATCAGGTTGGCCGGAATACCAAACCTGCTCTCAACTCCCTGTTGATCGGTATACACATCGTTCATGGTATCAATCAGCGACACATGCTCAGTCACCAGCTGGGCAATATCCTTGTCACCGGTGGAAATGATGGTATTGATCTTTTTCTCGGTTGCCTGTCTGGCCAGCGTACCAATCACATCATCCGCCTCAACGCCGTCAATCATTAACAGGGGCAGACCAAGAGCCCGGACAATTTGATGTATTGGCTCTATTTGCGAGCGCAAGTCGTCCGGCATGGGCTTTCGGGTGGCTTTGTACTCGCTGTACAGGTCATGGCGGAAGTTTTTTCCCCTGGCATCAAAAATGACCGCAACATGGCTATCCTGATACTGACGCATCAGACTGCGCAACATATTCGTCATGACCCGGATAGCCCCCGTTGGTCGACCATCAGCCGTGCGCAGATTGGCACGCTCAGAAGCATGAAATGCGCGATAGAGGTAAGATGAGCCATCGACGAGTATGAGTGGCGGTGTACTGACTGGTTCTGACATGGATTACGAACTCACTTACGATTCTGGATAACTGGGTATAAAATGCTGGCAGTTTAATGGTTTCCACCGCAATTAGCATGAGGCTCCTGATGAAACCCTCCAAAAAAAGAGTGCAGTTGGCTCTGGTTTTCTTACCCTTGTTACTTTTTGGTTGTGCGGCTCACGGTCCGGAAGGTTCAAGGCCGGAGCTGCCAACAGGCCATACGGATTCACCCAAGGGCCCGCCAGCCGTTGTGTTTGCTGATGAAGCCATTAAAAAGATTCCCGGACACCTGCGCCCTGAAGCACTGGAGAACAGGGATGGCACATCGGTAGTGATTCGCACCGGTGATTCCAGAACCTATAAAGAGTACCGGGTCGGTGGCCAGCTTTATGCCATTCAGGTGATTCCCAAGGTGGGTAAGCCTTACTACCTGATTGCCACGGATAATGAAGGCAACCCCATTGACCCGACAAAACGTACCTTGCTAGTGCCTTCATGGACCATTTTTGAGTGGCACTGAGCACCACAAATCTAACTATTTCAGGACAGGGACTTCATGTCTGTTTATACCCATTTGACACAGCAGGATATTGCACAACTTCTGACGCGTTACGACATGGGTGTCTTGACATCCTTCAAAGGCATTGAAAGTGGTGTTGAGAACACCAACTACTTTCTTGACGTTGATGATAACGGCCAGCTGCGACGTTATGTATTAACGCTGTTTGAGTACCTGCCAGCGGACACATTACCCTTTTTCATCAACTATACCGATGCGCTTAAAGCCTCCGGTTTGCCTGTGCCCAATCCGATCAGAGATAAACGCGACGTTGCCCTCCAGTCGGTAAAGGGCAAACCTGCGCTGATTGTGCCATGCTTTGCCGGGCACCATCCTGACGCCACAAACCTCACTGTGAACCAATGCCAGCAGATTGGTGCTATGCTGGCAAAAATCCACAGGGCAGGACAAGGTTCCTCCCTTTATCAGGAGAACCAGCGAGGACTTTCCTGGCTTGATGCCCAGCAGCAAAGACTCATTCCATTGCTTGGCAAGGATGATGCCCACTTTATGGCTGAGCAATGGCAAAGCATCTGTGATGCACTCAAGGCATTTGCCAATTTGCCAACCGGGTTGATTCATGGCGACCTGTTTCATAATAATGTGCTGTTTGAACAAGGTAGAATCTCAGCCGTGATCGACTTCTATCAGGCCTGCAATGATTGGCTGATCTATGACCTGGCGGTAACTGTAAACGACTGGTGTCTTACTGATGCGTTTGAACTGGATGGCCAACGCATAAAAGCACTCACTGAGTCGTATGCGCAGGTCCGGCCTCTTACCAGGAATGAGCAAAAAGCCTGGCCAATCATGTTGCGGCTGGCCGCCTTCAGATTCTGGGTGTCGCGGCTGATTACTTTTGTGTATCCGGAAACGCAGCCAGGCAATGAGCAGGAGGAAAACCTCCTGCGTCACTTTCTTGATCCGAATAAATTCAGGGATATGTTGCGAAAACGAACAGAATTATTGTTTGGTATCAATACCTGAAAGACAGGTTGAATGGTATTGGTTTCATTTCAAGGCTCTGCAGTCTGATAAAACAGAACGCCATTGGTATTGTGGACGATTGTTT
>NZ_JAHHPO010000766.1 GCF_024606365.1 Endozoicomonas sp. ONNA2 | reverse complement strand
ATCGCCTTGTATCATCGCCTGCGCGGCCCGGTTGGGCGATGCTTTACGACGAGTTCGGTAATTTTTCTTTCGCACGCATGCCCACACAGGAGGTCGGTAAAGAACCGGTGCCGGGTCTTGGATCTTGATTGTTTCAAACCTCCACCTCATACCGCACCAAACTCGGCGTAGCCCCTTTGATCTCCCCCTTTCCGAATAAATACCTTTTCCCCCACACTCACAGATTCCCCTTTGACGGTAATCACCGAACCATCCCGAAGCTCTGCCTGACTGGTGCCATTACCGTTATTAGCCGTGATGGTGGCGACAACCCGCCCCCGCTTCAGGAACCAGGGCATTGAATTGCTGCCAGATGTTTGTGGCTGCCATCACTTGCATTCCGGATAAAAGATTCTTGCCCGATGCAAGGCCGTTAGGTTAGTTCCTGACTTTAGGATTTCAACGACAATCGTCTTGTTAAAAATTCCATATTTTATGGAATTTATTCTGCTGATTTTTGTCCTACTCACAGTTTTGAGTCATATAGCAGGCTGACGAACGGGATGTGACGAGAAAAAAACCATCTTTATCAGCATGCCAACAGGGCAGGAGCATCTAACCTGGTCGGCTCGACTCAACACAGGCCAGTCAACCCGGAGAATCTACCACACAATGGTCTGGTACATAAATCATCAACATTACCTGACCTCAGCATTAACAAGCGGATGATTTTAGCAGGTGTTCTTAATCCGGCAGCAGTGATGCCAGAAACTCTGCAAACGGCACAATATTCTGATGCACACTGGCTGCTTCAAGTGCTTGCATGTACTCGTTACGCCTCTCGACCGGTACCACTGTCCAGGGGTATCCACCCGAAGCCATCATCAAGTTCATAATGAACCTGCCAATCCGGCCGTTACCGTCGAAATACGGGTGAATATAAACAAAGATAAAATGGCCCAGCACTACCCTGACCGCCGCGTTTTCTTCCTCCGCCAACAAGTCAAAGAAAGCTGGCATCATATCGCGAACCGCTCCCCGATCAGGTGGTTTGTACATCGACTGTCGAATATAAACAGGGCCTGACCGGTAGCCGGCCAGATCTGCCTGTTTAATAATGCCCGCTGCAACGCCAGGGCCGAACAACGCTAAATACCAATCGCTGTAAGACTGCTCCAACACCTCGCCGGAGTTCCCACCGTCAAGAACGGCCAAAACCGCTTTTTTTACCTCCTGAAAAGCATCCCAGTAACCCTTGGCTGCCATTGCATCGAGGTGCTGCTTATGTTCTTCCGACTCATCAGCCTGCCAACTCCCTGAGCGAACAAGCTCGATGAGTTCAGGAGTAACCCTGTAGCCTTCAATGGACAGGGAGTGGTATGCGTCCGTGACATACTTGTCTTCTACCTCAGCCATGTATTTTTTGATATTCACAGCACGTACATCCGATGCCGGAAAATGCTTGATGACGGATTCTCGCATTTGTGCCCACATAAGACGAATACGATTCTCGGAGGGGGAGACGGCTCTGCGACCAAAGCTTATGTCTATTTTTTCACTGAAGGGGTCGGTTTCCTGCACCTTTAAATCGGCCGCTCGCATTCCCTTCAATATGTTGTTGGCTATTAACTCCCGGCCAATGTTTCTAAAAGCACCGACCAGTCGCCCGGCTATCACACTGTGCCCACCATTCAGTAACACCGCGAGTAAATCGGATGCGTCCGTGACCATTGATAATGCAGTGCGCATGTGAATAGGGGTATTGGTGTACTGACTGGCAGAACTGTGCACCAGAGCAGCGGGAAGGCTGTAGACATTCAGCCCTTCAAGCTTAACAATGCTCTCAGCTTCAGGCAGGTTTAATCTAACGTCAAATAACGAGGTACCGTGAAGGAATGAGGTCGGTTTATTGTTGCCTTTAGGCGTGCGCACAAGCAGTTGTTGAGGAAGCGTTTTATCGCCAATATGCAGACTTATTGACTGCTCTGGAGATAAACACCATTGTGCGCCAAATCGTACCGTTAGATAGGCTGCGCAAAAATCCCAGAACGAAGTGTACCACGAGGTACTGTCTCCTGGTTTTTCGTCAGGCATGGTGGCGATATACCAGCCGCGAAGCACTTCACGGATAAAGCCATGTTTGAGTAGCCTTTCACGATGCAGTCGACTCAGCTGCTTCGACTGAATGGCGACCACATCGCTATCCTGTAATAGCCTCAGCTGTTCAAGGGCATCAGCTAACTTATGGGATACATCGTTCATGAGTTCATCCGCCACGCTGTCCAGGCGATCATAAATAGGTTTTAGCGTTATATTATATATAGGTTTTGGTGTTTTTCCATTTATAGGTTTAACTGCTCCTTGAGATATAGGTTTTAGCGTTCCTCATGACATTCCCCACCTCATCATCGCCAGAAATGGCTTGATGTCTGGCAAAACAAGCTCCTGGGAGGCTCGTCGTCTAATAACCGCTCCACTGAATCTTCTTATAAGTGAAAATTGTCGCCACTGGCAAGATCATGATCCAGGCTGAACTCTTGCACCTGGCCAATTTTCAAAAGAGCAATGGTCTCATCCGGAGACCAGGTCCTTATCCAACCACTTTGGGTGGCTCGGACATCGTCCAGAAAAACTTTCACTCTTTATCCTCATTGTCATTTTCGTTATAAGTTCTCAAAGCTTCCGTCAGGAGGACAAGATTATGTTCAACAACTATTAACATGTCAGGTTCATACCTTCACGGGTGTTATTGCGCCTGTGACTGTCCTGCATCCCCCTGGAAACATCAGCCAGAAATGGGAACTCTTTCTTGGGCGACTCAAGCCGTTTTTCTACCTCAGAGTGGGATATGGTTTTCCCGTCTTTGTAGTAGGCATCAGTGCGAAAACGGAGGGTGTTGTTATAGAC
>NZ_JAHHPO010000765.1 GCF_024606365.1 Endozoicomonas sp. ONNA2 | reverse complement strand
ATCCCCTGGTTGCAGAACTCAGGCAAGCGATAACCAAGCTCGAAGACCTGTTGCTTTGCCCCGTGGATGTGGAGTTTGCCATCGACCATCAGGGTCGCCTGTTCCTGCTGCAGGTGCGCCCTGTCACCCGACTTCCCGGCGGCATGGATTTTGCCCTGCCCATACCCGCAGAGACCCTGGCCAGTGGCGAGGGCATCAGCGAAGGCTATGGCACCGGACCGCTCTGGTTGGCCAATAAACAAGCCGCGCACACCATGCCAGAGGGCGCCATTGTCGTAACCCAATACGCTAAAGAGTGGATGCTGGAGCGTGACTTTCTGAAACGGGTCGGCGGTTTTGTTCTTGCCCAAGGAGGCAGCACTGACCATGTGGCGATCACCCTGAGACAGAAAGGAATACCCTTAATACTGGTCGGTGGCCAGTACCCGACAGTAGCCGCTCAGGATGGACAACAGGTCACGCTGGCCTGCGCCCGCTTTAACGGTAAGCCCGGTGCCTTTATTGTGACCGGTGACATTACCAAAAAACTGGCCACTTACAGTAGCCCATCCCCGGCATTTTCTGATGAGCCGTTAACGAAAGCCGTGCCGTCACGAGAATCCTTGTCTCCCCCTGAAGGCACATTCCATCAGGTAGCCAGCGGTTTTCAATGGCTCACGGACCAAAATGCCCGCCTGCTGACAATTTTTGCCCCCGGCGGTGGACTGGATTGTCTGGCAAACCCGGTAAAACTCAGCATGTCGCCACAACGCTCAAAGATAGTGGCAGCGACCAGGGACGGCGTAAACCGGCTGGTTTATGGGGCTGAAGCACTGTTGGAGGGTTACCGGGCATTCTTGCTACTGGCTGGCAACAGTCGTTCAGATCAGGTTCAGTCATGGCTGGATGAATTACCACACTTGATCACCCGGTTCGAGACGTTGAAACAGACCATCCGATCAAGGTTAGAGACTATCACCCGGCCACTGCATGGCGTTGAAACACCACCGCTATCCGAGGGCATGTTTCGTCAGTGGGTGGTAGCCTGCCACCAGCTGCAATCCTGTCTTCAGGCACTTGACCCCTTAAAGGCCGGGCAGGTCCACAGCGTCCATGAGCTGATTTTTGCCCTGCATCAGCGCTTTGTTGAGGCGCTGGCACCGGTCACTCTGGCTTCTGGCCAGGGCAGTTTATCTAAAAGAGGTTACATTAACTTTGTTGATTGCACGCTCCCGGGTGAAGTGCAACAACTACTGACGCCGTCCACCAAAAAATTGATCGAGGGAGCGTTCCTTGCAGCGACTGTCATCGGTATGGCTGATGCGCTGATTGTCAACCTGAAGCTTGGATATCATGCGGGCCTGATTGAGCTACTTGAACACGCAGAGGGGGGAAAAGGACGCACCTTGCGGCTGAAATATTCGGACCGTTTTTTTAAACCTGATGGCAGTGATGAACCTGGCAAGTTAAAAAGGATGTGGTTTTTGGTGCAGTTACTCAAAGCGATCGAACTGGATAAAAATGCTTGTAGCATGACGGTAAGTTGCAACACCGTAGCGGGAAAACTCATCATTGAATGCCCCCAAATGACATCACGAGAAACCATGCAAGATGCCTTTGTAAAACTGCTAACTGCGTTAAATGCCATGGAAAATCTCGATTTGTATTTTGAGGACAGACCCATTATTGAAGGAAATCAGTGGAACTTTAACTTGCTTGCACAACGCCTTGCACAACAACGCCTCGATAGCGATTTTACCGCAGAAGACGATAGATTCGCCTTTCAACATTGCCTTTTCTCAATTGTTCATATGAATCTCAAAAAAATATTTTCCGGTTGCAAGCAGGGGTCCGGTTGCTGCGAGTCTGCCGGGTGCTGCCAGCTATCCCGTTGCTATCCGTTATTAAGCAACCACCTCCAACAGTTTATTGACCATAGTCGACGGTTAGCAGCATGCGCGAAAAAATCGGATGCCCAGCTTCGGAAAATGTTAATGAGTGATGGGATTGATGAGGATACCCGCAGGAAACTCATACATCATCTTTTATTGTCAAATTACAAAAACGCTACTCCATTGGTTGATCTTGTGTATGATTTGAGAGAGCAATGCTATGTTATCGAACCGTCTTACGACTACCGCCTGAAGTTTAGGGTTCCACCAGGTCAGTCTCTTTCGGATCATAAAGAAAAGGTCAGGAATATCCTGCTGAAAGAAGGGCTACAGTATGCCAGCCAACTGATTCGAAATAATAAAGACCTTGTATTACCAACCATTGCAATACACCCCAATGACCTGAAATGTGTTAGCCGGGAACTGAAGAATGATAAAGATGTCGTCATGAGTGCAGTCACTCAACAAGGTATTCAGCTGCAATATGCAAGCCCGGAATTTCAGGATAATGATGAGATTGTCATGGCTGCTATCAAACAGCGTAGCAGTGCTCTGAAGTATGCAAGTGAAAGAATCCGAAGTGATAAAAACGTTATTCAAATCGTAATTGCTGATAGTATTTTTTCCTTGAATTATGCCAGTAAAACGTTATTGAAAGATCGCGAGTATATGCTGAACTTAATTGAACAAGATTCTCGTACTTTGATGTCTGCGGATGATTGTCTTACAAGTGATGAAGCATTTCTCAGGTCAGCAATCCGCAGAAATCCAGAAGTGCTTCATACATGTTACACACTCTCTCGCAGGTTGCAGCCCTTGTTGCAAAAATCTCAATGCAGTCAGATAAGTTGACCAAATGAAATCGCATTTTCTGACTACCAGGACGGCCACTTCCGGCAACTGCTCCTGCGTTGTGCCTTGAATTCTAACTGTGCACTTGGCCAGAAATATACAATTCCATCTGGCCAACTATTTAGCGCTGCGCTAAGTAGCTGGCCATATGGAATCGAATATTTCTGGCTACTTGGGCAGGTACTGTG
>NZ_JAHHPO010000764.1 GCF_024606365.1 Endozoicomonas sp. ONNA2 | reverse complement strand
ATTTGAGCCGGTGACGGTCTGTGCCTCGTCACGGCAATTCGAAAACGCCAGCGTGCAGTTGGTGCATCCACAAATCCGGGTTGTTGAACTGAATCAGAATGATGCCTGGATGCGGGACAACGGCACCACGTTTCTGATCAATGGCCATGGCGACTTGCGGGGCGTTGACTGGCGCTACAATGCCTACGGTGGTGAGTACAATGGACTCTATTCACCCTGGGATCTGGATGATCAGGTGGCCCATAAGATGCTGTCCATGGAGCTTTGTGATCGTTATCGTACCGATGGTTTTGTGGCAGAAGGCGGCAATATCCACACCGACGGAGAGGGAACCCTGATGGTGTGTGAAGAGGTGTTTCTGAATCCCGGTCGCAACCCCCATTTGACCAAAGTGCAGATGGAGCAATACCTCAAAGACTACACCAATGTTGAAAAAGTGTTGTGGGTTCCTCGTGGCATCTATCAGGATGAAACCTGTGGCCATATTGACAACATGGCTTTTTTTATCCGTCCTGCTGAGGTTGTGCTGGCCTGGCCGGATGACAAGAGCGATCCCCAGTATGAGCGAAGTGAACAGGCATTGGCCTATTTGACCAGCGAGAAAGACGCCAGGGGGCGTTCCATTACCGTATATAAGCTGCCACTCCCAGCTCCCATGTATACGACAGAAGAAGACATTCAGGGTATCGATAAAGCCGAAACAGCCAAGGACCGCAAGGTGGGTGATCGCCTGGCGGCTTCATACATCAACTGCTACACCTGCAACGGCGCGATCATACTCCCTGCCTATGATGATCCCAACGACGATGTTGCAGCAGGTGTTCTCCAGGATCTGTTGCCTGCCCATAAAGTTGTGCAGGTGGAGTCCCGGGAGATATTACTCGGTGGTGGAAATATCCACTGCATTACTCAACAGCAGCCCAAACCATAAACGCTTTTGCATGTTTGGTTTCTGGTGGCGCACGGTGTTTATCTGGCAAACAACACCGGATTTGGATTAGGAGACCGAGATGACTAGCACGACTGGCAACAAGCTGGGCGTTATCTCTCTGGCTGCCTTGGTGGTGAGTGCCATGATTGGTGGCGGTGTCTACAACCTGCCCCAGAACATGGCGCAAAACTCCTCCGCCGGAGCGATCATTATCGCCTGGATTATCACCGGTATCGGGATGTGGTTTCTGGCCAGCACCTTCAGTACCCTGGCCGATGTCAAGCCGGAAATGACTGCGGGCATTTATGGTTATGGGCAATTGGGCTTTGGTCGTTTTACCGGTTTTTTGATCGCCTGGGGGTATTGGATCTGTAATTGTTGTGCCAATGTCGGCTATGCTGTTTTGCTGATGGACTCGTTGAACTATTTTTTCCCCCCACACTTTCAGGGTGGGAATAACCTGCCATCGGTGATCGGCGGTTCGATCATGATCTGGCTCATGTACTTCGTGGTTATGGCAGGAGTCAAACAGACCGCCATCCTGAATAATATTGGCGTCATCGGCAAGCTGCTCCCCCTGGGTATTTTTGTACTGATTCTCTTTTTCTTCTTTCGTTTTTCCATGTTTTCTACCGACTTCTGGGGACATGACGTGATCCCGGCCCTGATGGATAAAGACCTTGGCGGCATTTTCCCACAAGTCAAAAGCACCATGCTGGTCACCCTCTGGGTATTTATCGGTATTGAGGGAGCCGTGGTTATATCCAGCAAGGCACGCTCACAAAAGGATGTTGGCAGAGCAACCATCATCGGCTTTCTTCTGTGTTGGACTACTTATGTCTTATTGTCCCTGCTCCCTTTAGGCCGCTTTTCTCAGGGACAGCTTGCCGTTATGTCAGCGCCTTCAACCGGCGTTGTCCTTGACGGCGTGGTAGGCAACTGGGGGAATATCCTGATGAATATAGGGGTGATGATTTCGATCTTGAGCAGCTGGCTGGTCTGGACTCTCATGTTGGCATCCCTGCCCTGTGAAGCAGCAAAGGACGGAACATTTCCCAAAGTGTTTGCCAGGGAGAATAACAACGAATCACCCTCTTTTTCTCTGCTGATGTCGTCTATCCTGATGCAGATATTCATGATCATTGTTTACTTCTCCAATAATGCCTGGAATTTAATGCTCAGTATTACCGGCGTCATGATTTTACCCTGCTACTTCTTATGTACCCTTTATTTGTGGAAGATTGCCAGAAAAGAGGAAGACTTTAAAAATAATTCAAACAGGAAAATTCATGCTGCCTTGCTCACCGGGGTGGTTGGTACTCTTTATGCCGTTTGGCTGATCTATGCCGCTGGCCTCGGTTTAATGTTGGTAGCCGCCATTATCTATTCACTGGGTATTCCCATTTTCTGGATGGCCAGAAAAGAGGCCGGTGCTATCAGCCAGATTAACCATGTTGAAAAGCTATTTATGGTGCTGATTGTTGTGGCAGCCGTTGTCGGTATCTTTTATACCGCTGCCAACTTTACCTCATTGATGGGAGGGCAAGCCTGAACTGAAAAGACGGCTGCCAACGTTTTTTTCTGATGCTGCATCCTTTAACACAGGAGGGTGAGATGGTGAGAGTGAATAAACGTCGTTTGGGTGGCTGGCTGCCATCCGACCATAAGCTGCTGCGCAAATGGCATCATAAAATCATTGCCAGGCCAGTCTCCAGTCCCCATGAATATATTGAGCCGATTAAAAACCTGCAAAGCCTGGTCGCTCTCTCTTACGAGCTTCATGCCAGCACTCAGGCCATGTTTACCGAAGCGTTGGTATACGATCAGGATGACCCTTCCGGAGCGCCGGCCGTGACCAGCTGGTTGCAGTTTCTGGGGCTGCTCAACAACATCATGACCACTGCCCCTGAGTTTATTGTCAGTAAAGATGGCCAGGCCCAGGGCCTTGTGGGTTTTCCAATCAATGCCCTATTGGACTGGCCGATGGGTACTTTTGCTGGTTACTCAGTATTCTCTTCTGATCTGTTCAATCGTGAATTTCAAAAAGTGCTGCAATACTGGGGACATTTTTTAACCACGGAAAAATCCAGGTATGTTCTGGCCGAAGGTGAACCCGATGCCGATCCCCCCAGCATCCCCTGGCTTGGTGAACAGGCCCGACAGCAGATGATCGCCGTGGCATGTCAGCCTGAGAATATTCCTGCAAGGGCCGGTTCGATGACGTTTACCGATATATTTCAGGTGCCAGACCGTGATGATTCCAGATATCTTGGTTTCAGCTCCTGGGATCACTTCTTTGTCCGGGAGTTTCAACCCGATCTGCGTCCCGTTGGTGATGCGCCTATTGTCAGTGCCTGCGAATCAGCCCCGTTACAGTATCAAACCCATGTCAAGGGTTCCGATCGGTTCTGGCTCAAGGAGCAGCCTTACTCACTGATGAATATGCTCAATTTTGACCCCTTGGCAGAGCAGTTCGATGGCGGGTCTGTGTACCAGGCATTTCTCAGTGCCCTTAGTTATCATCGCTGGCACAGCCCCGTGGATGGCGTGATTGAAAAGATTGTGACAGTCAATGGCACTTACTACCTCGAAAATATCAGTGAGGGCGTTTACAACACATCCTCCGATCCTGCCGCTCCCAATGCCTCACAGCCATTTACCACCTCAGCGGCCTCGCGGGCCATTTTTTTCATCAGGGCCAATGACCCTGCCATTGGACTGATGGCCTTCGTGGCAGTTGGCATGGCTGAAGTTTCCAGTAATGAGGCTACAGTAAAAGAGGGTGATGAGGTCAAGCGAGGCGACCAACTGGGCATGTTCCATTTTGGCGGATCTACCCATTGTCTGGTATTCAGGCCTTCCGTATCCCTTAAGTTTCATGTGCCGGTAACCGGTCAGCCAAATATGGATTCCATCAATGTGGCGGTAAACTCCAATTTGGCGACACTGGCTTAATGCAGCGATGGATGACAGGGAGGTCATGATATAACGGGTTAAACCCTCGACAAATTCACATCTGCCAACCACTCATTTAACTGCATATTGTTCAGACCATAAAATCCGGTGGCGGGGATCGCTTTTCGGGCTAATGTCACATAAGGGGCAACGGTAATGGCGGTACCAATGTCACCGGGCTTCATCATTGAGTGGGAGAAACCAATATAGGTGCGATCAAAGACCACATGTGAATCTTTACCACACTCTGTGATCGACCATACCACCGACTTTCTCATATCATCCAAAAAGGCTTGCAACTGTTGTTCATTATCATTTTCGGTCCAAATACCGGCATCCTCAATAAATAGATCAGAGCAGTTATCCCGATCTTTGGCCAGGGAAATGGCAATACACGACCAGACACCATAACCCTCACCTTCTCTCAATGGGCGATTATCTCTTGGACGAAAGCTGTTCACGCTTTTATTAGCGCAGATAACATGAGCACCCGGTGCCAGGGGAAAATGGCGAGAACTCTCTGTACCAAACAGATTTCTACTGGCATCCAACAGGGGGGACAGCGTCATACACATCCAGCAGTGCTCCGTTGTATTGTTCCAGTCTCAAGAGTGGCTGAATTTTTTTGTTGTAGATATCTTCGTGAACGGCAAGATCATACCCCCATACCTGCCCGGCTACTCCACAAAAGCTGGAGGCCGTTAGCATATTAATTTGACCTATATAGGCATCAGCGCATTCTGCCTTGTCATAAACGACGATGTAATCCAATAGTACATCGTCTGTTTTCGCCACAGTGCCGGTTGATACTTTTAATGCGGCCACATAACCTGCCCCCTGAGCGCCGGGACAACCGTAGCCATCACAATAATCATCAAATGGGCTTACCGCCAGTTTCTCTATCTTGGGTGCTTTCATGACAATCTGCCTTGAGCCTCGTTGGTCAGCACATGCTCATTAACAAGATAGACGACATAAAACAACAATCAAACTGCTAATTTCCTGAACTAAAGGGCAAGGGGCTACCGGAATGCCGCATACTGTTGGTACGGGTGAAAACCTCAGGTATCCATCTCTTTGGATAACCACTGCATATAATGGAGCCGGGTCTCTGTGAGTTCATTGGGCAGGTGATGCCGGGCACCCTCCAGCCAGAGGACTTTGGGCGAGCGATACAGCTTCCCTAAAGCCTGAACATTGTAGGGTCCATCCACTGTGGTGTCATCCGTACCCTGCAGGATCAGCGGGCTTAGCGGAATTTGCTGTTCTGACGCTTCTATTTTGCCAATCCAGCGATCCAGGGCAGATACCCATTGTGTCGGAAGAACGGTGGGAGCAAGCGGGTCGTTATGGGCCTTTTCCAGGAAACTCTTATTACGACAGTTGTCTTTGAACTTCCTGGGAATCTGACGTATAAACGGCCTGACCAGATAGAGCTGGATGCGGCTGAGCTGCCATAACCGGGGCCGAACCAGGGGGGCGGAAAATATAATCTGAGCAAAAGGCATCGGCAGGCTTTGGGCCGTGTTGTGATGCAGCAACTCGGTGATAATGGCGCACCCGGTGCTCTGGCCGTAGGCAAGCCATGGTTTGGGGAGTATTGCTGCGCAGTACTTCATAACATCTTCCAGCACCAGACGATAGTGTGCAAAGTCTTCGATGGTGGCCGGTTGTCCACTGGAAAGCCCGTGACCTGGAAGATCGTAGGCCAGAACGTTATAACCTTCTTCCAGGAAAAATTGGATAATATGTTCAAACAGGCCCACATGGTCATAGTAGCCATGGAGGAGCAATACAGAGCCTTTGGCTTCAGACCGGGTGTATAAGTGGCAGGCAATGCGGTAGTCAGCGCAGTTTATATACCCGAAAGAATGCTGGATATCAGGGATGCGATTTTCCAGGTCAATTTGATAATACTCAAAGTATGCCTGTTCGTGCGGATAAGCAGTCAGGCCGCAGGAGAGCGGGCGCAGATCAGCGATAAGTCTGGGTTTGTTCATTAACTTTCTTCAGCTACTTTCCGGAGGTCCTTCAAGGGAACTTCTATCTCTTTTCTGGCAACCACCTTGTTCTCAATGCCTGCGTCAGTGCGCTGACTCTCAATGAATTGAATAAGGATAATACCACGATCCATCTTGATACCTTTGACAAAGGTGCTTTCAAGGTGGCGGAAAAGGGGGTTGTTATAGAGCACCGACTCCCCTTCCCTGAAGCATACGGAGTCTGGCTTCTCATCAGGAATGTGGCCGTTATATTGCCAGACAAATGCCTCAATCTGGTCGATTAGCTGGTCACCGTCGGGTATCGGGCTTGGGAGTAACTTCCCGTGATCCTCTCTGGCAAGTCGCCCTTCACTATAGAGTTTGTGACTGATCCGGTTGAACTGGACAATATGGGCGATTCCCCGGGTTGAACGGATTTTGTGAAAAAAGGGAAGGTCTGTCTTGCTTAACCTGACGAACAGATAGCCGGGAAACAGGGGGGCGGGGGTACTTTTTTCCTGAATGATCGGACAGTAGGCCTCAAAGCCCTGGTGCTCAAGATTATCCCGGGCACGAATCTCTTCCCGGGGTTTGGCTTTCAGCAGATACCATCCGTGTTTCAAAGTGGCTTGTTCAGATGACATAACAAATCCCTTTGACGACGTTGACTGAAAATAACCAACCGGTGGTTTCTGCGTCCAATAGTATCAGTCTCATGGAAGTGTTCAACGACAGCATTCTACAGAACTCAGTTATTCAGACAACACTCAGGCAGCGGCGCGTCCGATCAAGAAAAACTATTTTTCCAGGGAAACAGGAGCATCAGATATGATTAAACATGGAGGGGGGATGCCGGAAGAAAAAAATGTTCTTCCGGTGTTGTTTATCGTTTGTTCAGCGCCTGGCTGCCGCTTCGAGCATGGCGACTGCCGGCAGAACCTTGCCTTCGACAAACTCGAGGAAGGCACCGCCACCGGTGGAGATGTACGACACTTTATCTTTAATTCCGTACTTGTCAATAGCGGCCAGGGTATCGCCACCACCAGCAATAGAGAACGCGCCCGAGTTGGCAATGGCCATGGACAGTGAACGGGTACCTTCACCGAACTGGTCAAACTCGAAAACCCCCACCGGACCATTCCACAGGATGGTTTTTGCCGCGGTCAGAACGTCGGCAAACAGCCTCTGGGTTTCCGGGCCAACGTCAAAGATCATGTCGTCATCTTCAACTTCATCCACCGACTTGATGATGGCGGTCTCGTTCTCATCGAATTTCTTGCCGCAGACTACATCCACGGGCATCGGGATATCACACTTGGCCATCAGGGCCCTGGCCTGGGGGATCAGGTCTGCCTCATAGAGTGACTTGCCAACATTGTTACCAGCCGCCGCCAGGAAGGTGTTGGCGATACCGCCACCGACGATCAGCTGGTCACAAACGCCCGACAAAGACTCAAGAACGGTCAGCTTGGTGGACACCTTGGAGCCGCCCACGATGGCGGTCATTGGGCGTTCCGGTTTATCCATGGCCTTGCCCAGTGCCTCCAGTTCCGCCGCCAGCAGTGGACCGGCACAGGCAACAGCAGCAAACTTGCCAACACCATGGGTGGAAGCCTGGGCACGGTGGGCGGTGCCAAAGGCATCCATCACATAGATATCACAGAGGGCGGCCATTTTGCGTGAGAGGGCTTCGTCGTCTTTGTTTTCGCCGACGTTGAAACGACAGTTTTCCAGAATAACCAGCTCTCCCGGGGCCACGTCAAAGCCACCGTCAACCCAGTCCTTGACCAGGCGAACGTCCTTGCCCAGCAGGTTGCCAATGTAGTCGGCCACCGGCTTCAGGGAGAACTGTTCTTCATACTCACCTTCGGTTGGGCGACCCAGGTGAGAGGTCACCATAACCCGGGCACCGGCCGCCAGGGCCTGCTCGATGGTTGGCATAGACGCCAGGATACGGGCATCGCTGGTGACTTTGCCGTCTTTTACCGGGACATTGAGGTCTTCACGGATCAGGACACGTTTACCGGCCAGATCCAGATCGGTCATTTTTAAAACGTTCATGGGGAGCCCTCTTGATATTCACTGATGGCAGAGTTTCTCGGTGGGGGTAAGCAACGTTTATAACCACTTGGCTTGAAGAAATTGCCTGGGCAATAGCGAAAAAACGTTGGGGACAATAGCACATAAATTACGCTTCAGGTATTCATTGATTCGTCAAGGTTAGTATTCCTGACCGTAACGTCAGCCTATCTGCACTGCAAATACCCTGATAATTTATAGGGTTACAGGACTTCAGACTTTGATACCAACACTGGACCAGCTTCCAGTAAACTGAAAAGGCAGGTATTGGCGACAAGGCAAATTTCTGAGA